>JBDSFL010000383.1:0-6235 GCA_039919545.1 Thermoanaerobaculia bacterium
AGGACTCCCGCGACGCACGCGTACAGTACGACCGCCGCGACCAGACCACTCGACGAGCGCATGCGGTGAACAACATAGGTCCCGCACGCGCCCACGGCAATCACGAGCAAGCGATTCCGCGCCGGAAGCGACGCCGCCGCGACTCAGCTCACAGAATCAGCCTCCCGGCCGCCACTCCACCACGCGCCCCGCGAGCGCCGAGGCCGCCACCACGTAGGGGCTGGCCAGGTACATCTTTCCGGGTCCGCTGCGCCCCGGGAAGTTCCGGTTGATGGCGCTGACCGTCACCTGGTCACGCTGCGTCGAGACGCCCGGCCCCGCCGCGATGCAGGCGCCGCAGCTCGGCTCGATGAGCTTCGCCCCCGCCTTCTCGAAGACCTCGAGATATCCCTTCTCGCGGCACCACTCCTTCACTTCCTGGCTCCCGAACTGGATCCAGAATGTGACGCCCGGCGCCACCCTCTCGCCCCGGGCGAGCCCCTCGGCGAGCACCGTCGCGTACATCTCCATGTCGTCCTTCTTGCCGGCCGTGCACGAGCCGCCGTACGCGATCTCGATCGGCACGGGCGCGGGCAGGTCGCGGATGAAAACGCCGTTCCCTGGATCGCCCGGGAGGGCGACCATGGGAGAAAGCGCGGCGACGTCGATGCGGATCACCGTCTCGTAGGTCGCGTCCGCGTCGGCCGTCCAGCCCGCGCACAGGGCCAGAGCAGCCTCGAGCGGGATGCCGCGGTTCTCGGACAGGAAGCGCGCGGTCGTCTCGTCGGCGCCAATGATGCCGGTGAAGGCGCCCACCTCGGCGGCCATGTTCGTCATCGTGGCGCGCTCGTCGAGCGAGAGCGCCGCGACCGCTTCGCCCGCGTACTCCACGATCTTGCCGATCGCCTCGCCGTTCTTCACGTAGGGATGGGCGAGTAGCGCGAGCATGAAATCCTTGGCGGTGAGGCCGGGCGGACGAACCCCGTGGAACTCGGCCATGACCGTGGGCGGCACCTTCACCCGCACGTCCTTCGTGAGCCACGCGTTGAAGACGTCCGTGGTGCCGATGCCGAACGCCACGCAGGCGAGCGCACCGGTGTGCGGCGTGTGTGAATCGGAGCCGACGACGATCTGCCCCGGCAGCGCGTAATCCTGCGTGATCTTGGAATGGCAGATGGCCTCGCTGCCGGACGAGCGTGTGGCCTCCTCGCCGCGCGGAAGCTCGCCGTGCAGGCGGATCCCCTGGCGGCTCGCGAACTCGGCCTGCTTCGTGGCGAGGCGCTCGGCCACCGCGAGGAGCCCGCGGTCGCGCTGCGCCTGCGGCATCACCTGGTCGAGGAACGTGAGGTGATCGCGGAAGAAGTAGATCGAGGCAGGGTCGGTGACCTTCGCGTCCTCGCCGACGAACGTCTCCCAGAACGCGGCGGCCATGGGGGTGACGTACTCGTGCGAGAAGCGGATGTCGGTGCGCACGAAACCGGCGTCGCCGGGCTGCACGGCGGGGATCCCGGTGCGCCCGGTCGTGGCATCGGCCACCATGCGCGCCGCGAAGATCTTCTCGGCCAGCGTCATGGGGCGTGCCGCGGTGACGATCTGCGGCGGGACGGTCTCGCCCTTCAGACGCGCGATGTTGTAATTGAAGAGTCCGCCGTACTCGATGATCTCGCGCGTGATCTCGTCTTCACCTTCGGTGAAGAGCGAGAGCGGAATGCTCTCCCCGCTCTTGACCTTGTCGAGCACGGAAAAATCGGTGGTCGTCAAGATTCCGAGGTTGATGCAGTTCTGGCGATAGATGCGCTCGATGTTCTCGGCCACGACGAGGCGAATGCCCGCGGCGCGCTCGGCATAAGGAGACTGCTCGCGCGAGGAGCCCTTGCCGCGCCGCTTGCCGGCGACGGAAACGACATAGCCGCCGCGAGCGACGTCGCCCTCGCCGACAGGCTTATCGTCGCGGCACGTGAGCCCGACATAGACGAACTGGCCCAGAGTCTCGTCATAGTAATAACAAACCCACCCCGGAGTGATCTCGTCGGTGGAGATGTTGTCGCGAAGAACCTGAGACAGATCGTTCGCATCCCAATCCAGATCCTTCCCAGCCAGCTGAGAACGCACCAGAGCCGGATCCTCGGTCAAATAGAGGATCCGACCAGAAAGAGAAACCTGGGTGGGCCGTCGTTCGATCGTGCGGGAGAGGAGCTCGCTCATGGGGCGATTCTAGCCAGCACGGGGCGGGCGGGTCCGGTTCACCGGAATCAGAGCGTTGCGGAGGCTTCGGGAGTGGCCACGCCCTGGGGCACCTTCAGGGAGCCGTATGCAGAACGACGGGGGACGCGGGGCTCGCGCGGGAGCCGCCCGCCGTGAGCCGCACTCCGTCCGGGCGAGCGGCGCGGGCAGGTAGCAGCGAGGGGAGTCTCACCCGCGCCTCGTGGACCGAGCTGCTGGGTCGTTTCCGTAGCCTCGACGTTTCCGCGCAGCAGCTCGATCCAAGGTCGCCTGGACGAAGCGCGACTCCCGACGAGCTTTTCGTCCGTTCTCGAGCGTTTTGACCGAGGAACACGCTCACTCTTGAGGTGTCGGTCGAGCGCGTCGATCCGCCCGCCGGAAGGAGACGATTCGACCGGCGAGCGGCGCGCGCCCGTTGCAGCAGGGGGAGGGTCAACGCGCGCCTCCTGTACGGAGCTGCTGGACTGCTTCAGCAGCCTCGACCTCACTGCGCAGCAGCTCCTCCCAAAGTCGCCGGACGAATCGCTCTTCCCGGCGAGCTATTCGTCCGTCCTCTGGAGCGCTCCAAAGAGCACGCGCTCAGGTAACGTCAAGGCGAAGGAGTCATTCCACCGACTCGTGGGGAGCTGAACACGCTGCCGCTGGGCGGCGCCGCGCATGCCCCGCTTCGGCCGTTACTCGCCGCGCAGCGCCAGGAGCTGGCCAGTCGTGAAGCGCGCCACGTGGGTCGTGTCGAAGTCCTTGTCCTGCGACCAGACAGGAATGCCGAGTGCGAGCGCCAAGGCAAGGAGCGCTGCGTCTTTCGCATCGCGCCCGCCGATCTGCTCCATTGCCTTCGGAAGATGGCTCTCGTATTCAGCGAGGGCGTAGACCTGCAGCGGCAAGATTGCCAGCGCGTCGGTCACGTCGTCGGGATCGAGACCGTACCTGTCGATCAGGATCGGGAGCTTCTCGATCGCTTCGGCGAGCGTGTGGTCAGTCGTCACGATCCTGATGTCATCGACCAGAAAGACGCGGCGTGCCGCGCCGCCGGTGGCCGCCGACATCAGGACCATCGCGTCAGCGGCGATCGTCTTCAAAGAGGGCGGCAATGTCTGTATCGACCTGCTCTTCGGTGATGCCCTTCTCGTTTAGCAGACGCCTCACCTTGTCGCTCGCCTTCTTGAAGAGCTCGCGCCGCGCTTGAATCGAAAGCGATTCGTCCGGCGCAAGCAGGGGCCTGAAGAAGCCGATCGGATGACCTTCCTTCGTGACGAGGATCGGCCCGACTTCCTTCAAGAGGGCGCTGTTTTTCTGAAGCTCATCGAGCGTCGCGGTCTTCACGAGATCATCCTGGGCCGGGATTCACGCGGCGTCAAGGTACGTCCAGGCGAGCGCCACGGTTCGCCGTCGCCAGGCTTGCCGCCGTCCTCATTAGCATCGTCGTCCTGGCCCTCCAGCGCAGCGAGCAACGCCTCGCGCTCGCGCGCATCGAGGACCGGCACACCGAGCCCGGCGACCGGATTCGTCATGGTGTGGATCTCCCGCCAAACATCGCGGTAGGGACCGCCAAACGGGGTCAGCCAAACGCGCCAAACGGGGTCCGCGAGCTACGGTATACGGCCAATGCCAGCTTGTTCGTGAAGGAAGCTACTGCTTCGAGGGTCGATAGCGCCGGCCCTCGTTCGCCATTCACGAATCACGAAAGGGAGGACACGCACCAACGGGGTACCGCTTGAATCTGCACCTCACTTCGAAGTTAAGCTGCACTCCGAGTGCAGGCGTCGCAGGGATTCGAGCCCGCGATCTACGGGGGTCCCACCCGGGGATGATGAGGCCGGCCTATTTCGCTCCGACCATCTCGAGATAGGTACCGTCGCCGGTGCCTTGTCCTGGACTGGCACCATCGTTTATGACGCCGTATGCCAGAAAAAGACCGGAGCCGCTCAAGCGGCGCACGCGTGCGAACCCCTCCTCGATTCCTGGCGGCAGGATGGCGTTGAACTGCTTCCATGCTCCCGCTTCGAGCGCGAAGGGCTCCGAGAGAAAGACGCCCGACGCGGTGCGCCCGTCAAACAGCTCCACCTGGAGAATGAGGTCGGTCGTGCCAGCGTTCGCGATGCCAAGATTCGATCGTTCGCTCGCGTCCGACCGGAGCCCGCACACCCACGTCTCGTCGCGAGCTGCTGCCGCTGAAGTCATGGCGGGATATCCGAGTCCGAACGTCTCCGCGCCGGCATCACGAGTGACCGTTCGTCCGCTGAGCACGAAACTGTCCTGCTCGTTTTCAGCATCGGCCACCAGTGTCCCCGCGTGGTCGCCCGTCCAGGGTCCCGACCAGACGCCGGTCGTGTGTAGCCATTCCACCACGTCGGGGATGAGGCGCTGTGTGCTCGCGGATAGCGTCAGGCTGGCGTTACCTTGGCCCGGCCCACCAAGGGACTCCCGATAGTGAAGTGTCAGTGAAACGGGGTGGTCGGTCGGGTTGGCGATCACTGCGTCGGTGACGAATGAGGCGGTCGCGACGGCCACAGGGAGTACCTGCACACGGCCCGTCGCACCACTGCTCACCATGCCGACATAGGACCCATCGTTGCTGATGTTGTCGTTCACGACTGAGTATGCGTAGAAACTGCCGCTGCCCTCGACGCGGGTCACTTCCGCATAGGCCTGGGCCATGCCCAGTGATGCAAGGGGAGAGTTGAGCTGTACCCACTGGCCGGGTGCCAGCGTGACCTCGGGTAGGGTTTCCGTTCGGGGCGTGTCGCCATCGTGCAACTTGACCCTCAGAGTGCATGTCCCTCGTTGGCCGGGATTCAGGAGTGCGATATTGGTGCGCTCGGTTGCTGTTTCCCGCAAGCCGCAGAGAAGACCGGACGCGGTGTTGTCGGTCGGCACCGCAGGGTATGCCAGTCCCGCCCGTCCTCCGCCAGTTGGTGTCGTCGTCCTCGTGGAGAGCGTGACATCCGAGTCGGTGGCGGCCCCGGCTGTCATGGCGCGCAGCACGCCGCCCTGGGGCGCAGCGGGACTCGTGAGCGGTATCGGAAGGCCGGCGTCCCGGAGGTAGGCAAGCACGTCATCGATGGTGGTTTGCTGCCCTGGCTCGAGCGTCAGGGCGGTGATGCCGGCACCGGTGCCGCCAAGCGCGCGAGACGGCGTGTACGCGAGGAGAAGCTGCGTCGATCGTGGACTGCGATTGGTGAGAGTCAGCGCGGAGGTGAAGTGGGAGGACTGTCGTCCGAAGACGTCGAGCACGATCGGGCTTGCGACTTCCACGGCGCGAGCACCACCGATGGTTGCTCCGGCGGTGGCGGTGAGGCTTGCGCAGCCGGTGTCCGTGTATGCGGTGGCCTGGACGACGAGGATGCCTGTGCTGGCCGGGACGATGGTGATATGCGGCGTCCCCTGTCCGGCGGTGATGGTCCCATTGGCGATCGTCCACGCGTAACGAGTGGCGTCGCTGCCGGTGGCATCGACGACGACCGGCTGCCCTGTACCGCCGACGACACCGGGTAGGTTCAGCGCTGGATAGTTTGGCGTCACACACGGGGCCGTATAGGTGAGGCCGTGTCGGAGGACACCTCGTTGCAGCGTCGGATTCTCCACGACGAGATCGACGCTCTTCTCCGGACTTGCCGAGACGCGGCCCGTGATGGTGTGCTCGTCGAGCACGACAACGTCTTCCGCGGGGAGGTCACCGAGGAAGAGGCGCGCGCCCGGCATGAAGTGGCTGCCAAGAACGCTGATCCGAGTCGGCGTGGTCGAGGCGGACGGGGGGTCGGCTGAGTCGATCTCCGGAGCGCGCTGACGGAAGGATGCGGCGCTGGCGCCACCGGTGCCCACGAAGAGCGAAGAGGAGTCGTCATGCAAACGGACGACCGTGGTATTCAAGGTGGAGAGGTCGAAGCTCAGGCGTACCCAGCGATTCCCGCCCGTGACGCTCTTGAACACGCCGTCCGTGGTGGCGACGTACACCGTGCCAGGGTTGCGGCTGTCAGCGATCACCAGTAACCGCGTCTTTCTGAACAGGAGCCGGGTTCCGGAACGGAAGTCA
>JBDSFL010000396.1:0-7300 GCA_039919545.1 Thermoanaerobaculia bacterium
GGCCAGAACCGAGAAGGCGACGAACGCCCAGGTCGTGATGCGCTCCAGCAGCGTGGTGGCTCCGCGAGCCCCGAAGGTGGTCTGCGAGGAGGAGGCGCCGAAGGCGCTCGCGACGTCGGCGCCCTTACCCTGCTGCAGCAGAACGACCAGCACGAGGAAAAGGCAGACGACGACGTAGATGGGAATGAGAACGTAGATCATCTTGGTTGTGCTCCAGCCTTCGCTCTGGAAGGGCCGGTCAGGATACCTGAAACGGTGCAGGGCGTAAAAAGCCCTCTATTCGATGGGTGCGATCGACAGCGCTGCCGCCCGGATCAGGGCCGCGAAATCGGCCGCCACGAGCGCCGCCCCGCCCACGAGGGCGCCGTCGATTTCCGGCTCGGCAAAGAGCGCGGCGGCGTTCTCCGGCGAAACAGAGCCGCCGTAGAGGATGCGCACCGAGGCGGCGAAGTCGCTTCCGTAGCGCAGCTCGGACAGGGACCTGATCGTGCGATGCGCGTCGCGCGCCAGCGCCGGGCTGGCAGAACGCCCGGTGCCGATGGCCCACACCGGCTCGTAGGCGAGCGCGAGGTTCACCGGCGGGTCGGCCGCGAAGGCGTCCAGCGCCTCCATCTGCCGCGCCAGCACGGCGTCCGTCTCGCCCGCCTCGCGCTCGGCCAGGGTCTCGCCCACGCAGTACAGAGGCGCGATGCGCGCCTCCACCAGGCGGGCGATCTTCTGCGCCAGCAGCGGTTCGTTCTCTCCACGACCGCGCCGCCGCTCACTGTGTCCCACGAGGGCCAGCGAGACGCCCAGGTCGGCCAGCATCGCGGCCGAGACCTCGCCCGTGAAGGCGCCGCGTGCTTCGCCGTGCACGTCCTGCGCGGCGAGCCGCGTGCCCGTGCGGGCCAGAAAGCGTCCGAGCCGCTCCAGCGACGGGAACGCCGGGGCGATCGCCGATTCCACGCCGGCGGGGAGATCGGGCGCGAGCGTCAGGAACTCGCCCGCGAAGGCCGCGGCCTCCGAAGGCGTCTTGTGCATCTTCCAGTTGGCCACGACGAGCGGAACGCGTCTGGCCGTCATGGCGTGCCTCCCCGCCGGCGCGCGATCGGACGAAGTGCGCCGCTCGATCCGACGCTGGATTGCGCGCTCGATCTCGAACCCGATCTTCGTGCCGCCGCCGGGCGCGACGCTCCGTGCTTCACCCGGTGCGACGTGCCGTGCTTCACCCGCCGTATCGCCCGGCGCTTCGCTTCAGCGCAGCGCATCGATTGCGGGGAGCGCCTTGCCGCTGATGAAATCGAGCGAGGCCCCGCCGCCGGTGGAGACGTGCGAGATGCGATCGGCGACGTGGGCGGCGTGGATGGCCTCCACGCTCTCTCCGCCCCCCACGACCGTGAACGCGCCGGAGTCCGCGAGGATGCGCGCCATGCCGAGCGTGCCCGCGTCGAACGGCGGCGTCTCGAACACGCCCATCGGTCCGTTCCAGAAGATCGTCTTGGCCCCCGTGGCCATGCGTTTGAACATCGTGAGCGTCTTGGGCCCGATGTCGAGCGCGGCCCAGGAATCGCCAATCGCGTCGAGCGAGACGCTCTTGGCCTCGCCAGCGCGGTCCAGGGAGGGCGCGACCTGGAAATCCGACGGCAGCACCAGCTGCACACCCCGCTCCTTGCAGCGGTCGATCACGCGCCGGGCGATGGGGACGCCCTCCGGCTCGAGCAGGGACTTGCCCGTGGGTAGCCCCAGCGCGGCCACGAAGTGGTTCGCCATGCCCCCGCCGATCAGCACGATGTCGGCCTTCTCGACCAGCGCCTGGAGGGCGGCGATCTTGCCGAGAATCTTCGCGCCGCCGAGGACCGCCACGAAGGGGCGATCGATGCCGTCCACGACCCGCGTCAGCGCCTCGAGCTCGCGCGCCATGAGGAGCCCCACGCCGCGCGCGTCTGCAGAAAAGAGAGCGGCCATGCCGGCCGTCGACGCGTGGGCGCGATGCGCCGTGCCGAAGGCGTCGTTCACGTAAACCTCGGCCAGCGCCGCGAGCGCGCCGCAAAACTCGGGCGCGTTGGCCTCTTCGCCGGCGTGGAAGCGAAGATTCTCCAGCAGGAGGACTCCCCCCGGGGCGAGGGTGCGCGCCTGGGCCAGCGCGTCGCTGCCGACGCAGTCGGGGGCGAAGGCCACGGCAGCGCCCAGAAGCTCGGCCAGCCGAGCGGCGACGGGACGCAAGGAGTACTTGGAGTCGGGCGCGCCCTTGGCCTTCCCGAGATGCGAGGCCAGGATCACGCGCGCGCCCGCCTCGATCGCGAGCCGGATCGTGGGGAGCGCCTCCACGATGCGGGTGTCGTCGCGCACCACGCCGTCCTTCACCGGAACGTTGAAGTCGACCCGCAGGAAAACGCGCTTGTCGGCGATCGCGAGCGCGCGGATCGATCGGGGCAGCTGGATCATGCGTGACTCCTGTGGGGCGATTTTCGAGTTTCGCGGGCTCCAAGGCGGGGCGTGAGCAGCGATCTTAGCCCGGCAGGCCGAGATCGATGACGTGATAGGTCGTGCGGATCACCTCGGGACGAGAACCGTTCGAACCGGGTGACGGGCGCCAACTTTCTCTCCCAAACCTTATAGTGCGCGCGTGCTCGAAACTCTCGCCCCTCCCAGCACCCGCGTCGTTCCGTGGTTCTACGAGAAGGGGCGCCTGCGGCTCCTCGACCAGCGCCGGCTTCCCGCCTTCGAAGATTGGCTCGACTGCGACAGCGCTCTGGACACCGCCGAGGCGATTCGCTCGCTCGCGGTGCGGGGCGCTCCGCTGATCGGCGTGGCAGCGGCCTTCGGCTTCGCGCTCGAGGCGCGGCGCGTGGCCGCGCGCTCGGAGGGGGACCTCGATCATGCGCTCGAGGTGGCTGCCGAACGCCTCTCGAATGCGCGACCCACCGCGGTGAATCTCGCCGCGGCCGTGTCGCGCATGCTCGAGCTGGCGCGCAGCACGGCGGGCGGCCAGGCCGCGGAACGCGTGGCGCTGCTCGAGCGTGAGGCGGCGCAGATCGCCGAGGAGGATCGCCTCGCGTGCCTGGCGATCGGCAAGCACGGCGCCGCGTGGCTGGCCGAGAATTTTGCCCGGCGCGCGCACCCCGACGCGGTCTGCCTGCTCACGCACTGCAACGCCGGCGCGCTCGCCACCGCCGGCATCGGCACGGCGCTGGGCGTGGTGCGCTCGCTCGCCGCCGCGCGCCCCGTGGCCGTCTTCGCCGACGAGACGCGGCCGTTCTGGCAAGGGGCTCGCCTCACGGCCTGGGAGCTGATGGTGGACGGCCTCGACGTGACGCTTCTGCCCGACGTCGCCGCGGCCTCGATGATCGCTTCGGGGCGCGTGCACGCCGTCGTGGTCGGGGCCGACCGCATCGCGCGCAACGGCGACGTGGCCAACAAGGTGGGGACCTACGGTCTTGCGCTCGCGTGCCGCGCCAACGACGTTCCCTTCGTGGTGGCCGCACCCGTCTCGACGCTCGACCGCAACTGCCCCGATGGGGCGGCCATTCCGATCGAGATGCGCGCGCCCTCCGAGGTGCTCCTCATCGACGTTCCCGGCGCGGCTTCGGTGCGGCTCGCGCCCGCGGGAGTGAACGCGCTCTACCCGGCCTTCGACGTCACGCCCGCGTCGCTGGTGGATGCCATCGTCACCGAGCGCGGCGTCTCGGTTCCGCCGCACGCCGCGAACCTCGCGCGCTTCATGGAGGAGCCGGGACCGGGCGGCACGGAGGCGGCACGCCCGTGACGCTGGTCCTGGGCATCGAGTCCTCGTGCGACGAGACGTCACTCGCGATCCTGGACGGCGAGGGGCGGATCCTCGCGTCGGTGGTCGCCTCGCAGACCGAGGCGCACCTGCGCTATGGCGGCGTGGTCCCGGAGATCGCCGCGCGGGCGCACCTGACGAATCTCCCGCCGCTGCTGGCGGAAGCGCTCGCGCAGGCGGGGGCCCGTCTCGGCGACGTCACGCTCGTGGCCGCGACTGCCGGGCCCGGGCTCGTGGGCGCGCTCCTCGTGGGCCTCTCGGAGGGCAAGGGGCTCGCGCTCGGGCTCGACGTGCCCTTCGTCCCCGTCCACCACATCGAGGGGCACTGCGTCTCGCCGTTCCTTTCGGTCGACGGCGCGCCCGCGCGGGGCATTCCCGCCGCCTGGTCCGCCCTCGTCGTCTCGGGCGGGCACACGCACATGTTTCGCTTCGAGGGCTCGGTGATCCACCGGCTGGCCCGCACGCGCGACGACGCGGCGGGAGAGGCGTACGACAAGGTCGCCAAGATGGCGGGGCTCGGCTATCCCGGAGGGCCGGTGGTGGATCGCCTCGCGCGCCGCGGCCGCGCGTCGAACCCGTTCGCGACGCCGCGCTTCAAGGATGGCACCCAGGATTTCAGCTTCTCAGGCCTGAAGACCTCGGTGCGCGATCGGCTCAAGGCGCTCGGCATCACGCCGTCCACGGGTGTGCCCGTCGCGGACCGCACCGTCCTCGAGCAGGACGCGCCGGAGAGCCTTCGCGACCTCCTGGCCGATTTCCAGGAGGCGGTCGTGGCCCAGCTGGAGGATCGCCTCGGCGCGCTCCACGCGCTGCGGCCCCTCGGGCTGCTCTCGGTCTCGGGCGGGGTCGCCGCGAACTCGCTGCTGCGCGAACGGCTCGCGGCGTGGGGACGCCGGAAGGGCCTCGAGGTGCTGCTCCCCGACCGCGCCCTGACGAGCGACAACGCGGCGATGATCGCGTTCGCGGGGCTGCGCCGGTTCCTGCGCGGCGATGTCGGCGAGGGGCTGGACGCGCCGGCCCGCTCCCGGTGGCCGCTCGAAACCGGGCTCTCCACGGGCTGCTAGAATCCGCTGCTCGCCCCGCTCCCGGCGCGAACACTCCAATGACGAATCCAGCCTTCATTCGCAATTTCTCGATCGTGGCCCACATCGACCACGGCAAGACGACGCTGTCGGACCGGATCCTCGAGATCACCGGCGCGCTGACGGCCCGCGAGATGACCGAGCAGGTCCTCGACGACAACCCGATCGAGAAAGAGCGCGGCATCACGATCAAGGCGCGTTCCGTCACGCTGGGCTATCGCGGCGAAGACGGCGCGGACTACGTGTTCAATCTCATCGACACGCCCGGCCACGTGGACTTCACCTACGAGGTCTCGCGCTCGCTGGCCGCCTGCGAAGGCGCCGTCCTCGTCGTGGATGCGACGCAGGGCGTGGAGGCGCAGACGCTGGCCAACGCCTACCTCGCCATCCACAACAACCTCGCCATCGTGCCGTGCATCAACAAGATCGACCTGCCCTCGGCCGTGCCGGAGATGGCGCGCGAGCAGATCGAGGAGGTCATCGGCATTCCCGCCAAGCACGCCGTGCTCACGTCGGGCAAGGTGGGCACCGGCGTGCGCGACCTGCTCGAGCAGATCGTGCACGACGTGCCCGCGCCCACGGGCAACGCTGACGGCCCGCTGAAGGCGCTGCTGTTCGACTCCTGGTTCGACGTCTACCGCGGCGTCACCTGCCTCGTGCGCGTGCTGGACGGAACCATCAAGCCCGGCACCAAGATCCGCATGATGGGGACCGGGCTCGTGGGCGAGGTCCAGGAAGTGGGGATCTTCAACCCGAAGGGGAAGGTCGTGCCCTCGCTCTCCGTCGGCGAGGTCGGCTACGTGATCTCGGGCATCAAGGATCTCCACGGCACCAAGATCGGCGACACGATGACGGATGCGGCGCGCCCGTGCGCCGAGGCGCTGCCCGGGTTCCAGGACGTCAAGCCCATGGTCTTCGCGTCGCTCTTCCCGACCGAGTCGGACCAGTACGAGCCGCTGCGCGACGCGATGGAGAAGCTCCAGCTCAACGACGCCTCCTTCACGTTCGAGCCCGAGTCCTCCACGGCGCTCGGCTTCGGCTTCCGGTGCGGCTACCTCGGCCTCCTCCACATGGAGATCGTGCAGGAGCGGCTCGAGCGCGAGTGGGACCTCTCCCTCATCACGACGGCGCCGTCGGTGCCGTACCGCATCACCACGACCCAGAAGAAAGAGCTCGAGATCTCGAACCCGGTGAAGATGCCCGAGCCGCAGATGATCGACGAGATCCGCGAGCCCTTCATCCTCGCCACGATCATCACCAAGGACGAGTTCCTGGGCGGAATCCTGGCGCTGGCGGAAGAGCGCCGCGGCCGGCAGGTCTCGCTCGAGTACGCCGGGACGAATCGCGCGATCCTCAAGTACGAGCTTCCCCTCAACGAGGTGATCCTCGATTTCTACGACAAGCTCAAGTCCATCTCGAAGGGCTATGCCTCCTTCGATTACCAGCTCATCGACTACCGCGCGGGCGACCTCGTCAAGCTCGACGTTCTCATCAACGGCGAGCCCGTGGACGCGCTGGCCTTCATCGTCCATCGCGACAAGGCCCCGCCGAAGGCGCGCGCGCTGACCGAGAAGATGAAGGAGATGATCCCGCCCCAGATGTTCGAGGTGATCATCCAGGCGGCCATCGGCTCGAAGATCCTCGCGCGCCAGACGGTCAAGGCGCTGCGAAAGAACGTGCTGGCCAAGTGCTACGGCGGCGACATCTCGCGCAAGCGCAAGCTCCTCGAGAAGCAGAAGGAAGGAAAGAAGCGGATGAAGAAGGTCGGACGGATCGATCTGCCGCAGGAGGCCTTTCTCGCGGTCCTGAAGATCGACTGACGGGTCGTCTCGTGCGCCATCCCATCCTGGAATACGTCGAGGCGATCCTGGTCGCGGTGCTCTTCGCGCTCTTCGTCAAGGCCTTCGTATTCGAGGCGTTCCAGATTCCGAGCGCCTCGATGGAGGACAACCTCCTCGTCGGCGACCACGTGCTGGTGAACAAGTTCGCCTATGCCCCGCACCGGGGGCCCTGGGCCCGGCTCCTCCCGTACCGCGACGTGCAGCGCCGCGACGTGTTCGTGTTCCGCTACCCCGAGGACCCCGCGCGCGACTTCATCAAGCGGGTGGCCGCGGTTCCCGGCGACACCGTCGCGCTGGTGCGCAAGCAGCTGGTCGTGAACGGCCGCGCGGTGCCCGAGCCCGAGGTCATCCATCGCGACGCGGCCGTCTACGAGAACGCGCCCGAGGTGCCCGAATCGCTGCGCCGCCGCGACGAGCTCCCGCCCTTCGTGGTCCCTCCCGATTCGTATTTCGCCCTCGGCGACAACCGGGACGGCTCCCTCGATTCGCGCTTCTGGGGAACGGTGCCGGCGGGCCACGTGAGAGGGCGCGCGGTGCTCGTGTACTGGTCCTACGACGCGGGGGCCTCCCCCCGCACGTTTTCGGGGCGTGGAGCCTGGGTGCGACAGCTCATC
>JBDSFL010000400.1:0-6830 GCA_039919545.1 Thermoanaerobaculia bacterium
TGCGAGACGGGGGCGAACGTGCAGCCGCTCTTGGACGGCGTCACGGTGTAGGTGCCGGCCGCGAGGCTGGCGAGCGTGTAGTTGCTCGAGGCGTCGCTCGTGGTCGAGGCCGCGCCCGTGCTCACGGCCGCGCCCGTCGTGCCGGCGTTGCCGGAGATCGAGTACGTCGCCACCGGGCAGGAGGCGGTGAAGTTCACGCCGGTGACGTTCGCCGAGGTGACGGTGACGGCGCTCGAGGTGGGCGAGAAGGTGCAGCCGCTCTTGGAGGGCGTGATGGTGTACGAGCCCGCCGCGAGGTTGGCGATCGAGAAGTTGCTCGAGGCATCGCTCGTGGCCGAGCCGGCGCCGGCGGAGACCGTGGCCCCGGTGGTACCGGCGTTGCCGGAGATCGAGTACGTGAGGGCCGGGTTGATCGTCAGCTCCCAGAAGCCGCGGCCGTGGGTGGCCACGCGCATCATCGAGCCGTCAGGCAGGATCGCGAGGTCCCAGATCGAGACGGCCGGGAGGCCGGTGCCGAAGCGGCCCCACGACGTGCCGCCGTCGGTGGAGCGATAGAGGCCGAGGTCGGAGCCGGCGTAGAGCGTGTTCACGTCGGTCGGATCGACGCGCATGACGTGGACCGGGAAGTCAGGCAGGCCGGTGTCGATGCGCGTGAAGCTCGTGCCGCCGTTGATCGTCTTGAAGAGGCGGCCGGTGACCGTGGCGCCCGCATAGGCGATGTAGAAAGTGTTCGTGGTGGTGGGATCGAACTCGACGTGAGATGCGTACTTCAGCGGCAGGCCCGTGAACTGGGCGGACCAGGTGGCCCCGCTGTCGGTCGAGCGCTTCACGAAGCCGGTGCTCGCGCTCGCCGTGAGGATGTAGGCCGAGTTCGACTTGGCGACCGCGATCTTCGTGAGGTAGCCGCGGGGCACATTGCCGTCGGTGAGGTCGGTCGTGGAGGTCTTGCTCCAGCTCGTGCCGCCGTTCGCCGTTCTGTAGAGGTACTGCGAGCCCGTGTACAGGATCGAGCTGTTGTTCGGATCCATCGTGAGCGGGCTGATGAAGGGCTTGCGCTCGGTGCTGCCGAAGGCCGGGGTGATCTCGGGCCACGTGGCCCCGCCATCCTGCGAGCGGAACGTGCGCGAGTAGTAGAGCTGGCCATAGAGGATCGACGAGTTCGTCTGGTGCGCGGCCACGCCGAACCCATCACCGCCGATGACCTCGGAGAACGAGCTGGTGTTCGTGGTGCGCATGTTCGTGCCGTTGTCCTGCGCGCCGCCGATGACGAGGTTGCGGTTGGCGGGGGTGACGGCGATCGAGTAGTACTGGCGAGTGATGACGTTGGTGTTCAGGTTAGAGAAGCTCGTGGCGCCGTCGGTCGTCTTGTTGATGCCGCCGTCGTTGCCGATGAGGAGCGTCGTGCCGATCCACGCCATGGAGTGGATGTCCGCGTGCACGTAGTTGCTGGCCGAGACGGCCGCGAACCAGCTCGACTTGTGCGACCAGGTGGCAGCGCCGTCCGTCGACTTCCAGGCGTCGAGGCCGCCCGCATAGAGGATCGCGGCATTCGTCCGGTCCGCGCTGATCGTGTTGGCGTACCAGCCCTGGCCGGCGAGGATCGACGTGTAGTTACCGCAGCTGCCGGTGATCGGGTTGGAACGGAAGGCCCAGGTCGTGCCGCCGTCGGTGGAGCGGTAGAAGCCCCACTGGTCGACCTCGTCGCCC
The DNA here is from genome assembly GCA_039919545.1 of Thermoanaerobaculia bacterium. GTDB lineage: Bacteria > Acidobacteriota > Thermoanaerobaculia > UBA5066 > UBA5066 > JBDSFL01. The sequence continues at coordinate 1,708 of JBDSFL010000400.1, forward strand.
TGACAGGCCTTCACGTCGCCGAGCGCGGAGGCCGCCAGCACATAGACGGTGGCCGGGGTGGCGGGGGAGATCGAGATCGACATGCGGCCGTTGTCCGCGTTGAAGGGCGCCGTGCCGGGGGTGATGATCACGTTCCAGGTCTCGCCGCTGTCGGTGGAGCGATAGGCGCGGCCGCCCCAGGTGGCCGAAGCCGAGGTGGTGTCCCAGACCGTCGCGAGGATCGTGGCGGGAGTGCCCGGAACGCGGGCGAACGCCGTGCCGGCATAGCCGCCGAGCTTCGTGACCCACGTCGCGCCGCCGTCGGTGGACTTCTGGATTCCGACTGTCGTGGCGGCGAGGACCTCGCTCGCGTTCGTCGGGTGGACGTTCAGGTCGAAGAACTTCGTCGCCGAGACCGAGATGGGCAGGCCCCACGTGGCGCCTGCGTCGGTCGACTTGATCAAGCCGATGCCGCCGATCGCGTCGCTCCCGTAGGCGCCCTCACCGGTGCCGACGTAGACGATGGAGCTGTTCGAGGGGGCGACGGCGAGGGCACCGATCGACAGGTCGCCGAGCGAGTCGGTGAGGACGGCCCAGGTGGCGCCCGAGTCGACCGACTTCCAGACACCGCCGCCGGCCGTGCCGCGATAGACGATGCTGCTGTTGTTGGGGTCGACGGCGACCGACGAGACGCGCCCTGCGATGTTCGTGGGACCCAGGTTCGTCCAGACGGAGCCGTTGATGGCCTGCGGGTGGATCCGCTGGTCGCGCGCTTCCAGCTGGTTCAGCCACGCGGCGCGAAGCTTCTGATCCGGGTCGACGCGGCCGAACTCGTCCGCATACATGTCCTCGAGGGCCTGCCCGCGGAGCCGCGCGTGGTCGCGCGCCTCGCCCCGCTCCTGACGTTCCATCTCTTCGCTGTCCTCGCGGTCCTTGTCGACTCCTCCCCTTTCTCCCGCGGATGCGGGACCCGTGAAGAGGGTAGCCAGGAGCGAGAGGGCGATGATCGTGGGCATCCGGAGCTTGAGATTCACGATGGAGTCCTTTCTCGAAGCGGGAGGGAGTGCAGTAGCTGAACGGGGCTAGCGCAACGGGCATGCCACGCCCAACGGCGAGCGCCCGACCTGGGTAACTCGCTCTCACGCAGATGGTTGACATGAATGTGGAGCGATACCGTCCGGTCCGAAGCTGACCCCTCGCCGCGAATCATTCGGGTCAACGACAGACCCTCGCTAGACTTTGACCCGGCCAGGCTCCTGTATCTTCGAGAGAGTGCAGCCGTCGCGACGAAGAGTTCTGGTCGATACCGACCCCTCGATGCTCACGTGGGGCTTCGAGGTGGATGACGATCTGGCGCTCCTGTTCCTGCTCGGCTCACCCGAGGTCGAGATCTCCGCCATCACCACCACCTACGGCAACTCTCTCGGTGCGCTGACTCATCGCGACGCGACGCGGTTACTCGAGAGCTGCGGTCGCACGGAAATTCCGCTCGCGCGCGGCGCGGGCTTCTTCTCCCGCGACTCGCGTCCCACTCCCGCGAGCCGTCTCATCGTCGAGACCGTTCGGAGATACCCGGGCGAGGTGACTCTCCTGACGCTCGGCCCGCTCACGAATCTCGCCGCGGCGCTCGCCGCGTGGCCTGCGCTGGAAGATCAGGCGGCCGGGCTCGTGATCATGGGCGGTCGCTCCCGAGAGGGGCTTTCGGATTTCAACGTACGCGCGGATCCCGCATCCGCCAGGCGCGTTCTCGCGAGCCGGATTCCGAAGGTCGCGATCACGATCGATCTCTGCCTCACCGTGTGCGTGACGGCTCGATGGATCGATGGGCTCTCGTCTCATCCCTCGTCTCATCCAGACAGCGTGGTCTTCCCATTCGCCCCCACGCTGCGCCGTTTCGCGCACTGGCAGGACCGCTTCCGTGCGATGCAGGGGCGCGTTCCGGAGCAGGCGACGGGCGGCTTTCATCCCTGGGACGCGATCGCGGCGGCGTGGCTCGTCGACCCGACTCTTTTTGGCGATCTGCGCGACGTGACGCTCTCCATCGACGCCAAGGGCCGCTCCTCGCTGTCCGAGCGCACCGAGCGCACCGAGCGCGCCGACGTGGGCCTGGTCGAGCGAACGAGGATGCCGTTCACGGTCGACTCCGGGCGATTCCTCGCGCTCTTCGCCGAGCGGCTCGTTCGGGCTCGACTTCCTCCTTCAACATTGGTCTGATGGGGAAAATCGGAGGATGCCTTGAACCATCGCATCGCTTTTCTCGCGCTCCTCGCCTCTCCCCTTCCTCTCGTCGCCCAGACGCCTCCCGTCGTCCCGTACACGGCGATCCAGATCACGGGTTCGAAAGGGGGACAGGCGGGGCCGTCCGTCACCTATCGCGCCTACCAGGCGCCGGGAGAGCCGTTCCGGATCGTCTGTCAGGAGCCCTGCTCCATCGCCTCGGACCTGATCGACGCGGCGTATCAAGGCTTCAAGCTGGTCCGTCCGGAGATCGTTTCGCTCATGGGCGTGGGCATCCGATCCGAGCTGACGTATTACGACATCCACCTGAACAACGACACGTATTGCGGCATCTACACCGCCGGCGTGACGACGGGCGACGCCGGCCGCTACTTTCCGGCGAACGGTGTCGCGGGAGTCGCCAGCTGCTTCTGGGACTACGAGAAATCGCTCCCTCAGCCCGCGCCCTACCTTCCGAGCCCCTTCACGGTGAGCGAGCTCCTCTCCCGGCCGCGACAGCTGCTGCGCACGCACGAATACGGACACGGCCTCTTCTTCGGCCGCCATGAATTCTCCTACGAGGACTTCGTGAAGGCGCTCTCCTTCAACGTCGCGGGGATCAACGGCGTGAGGGTCACCGAAGCCTGCGATCCGTACCTCAAGGACTACAGCCAGGGACGGCTGGTGTACGCGCTCTGCCGCTCCGGCGGCTTTCAGTGGAGCCAGATGGCTCCGGCGATGCTCGAGATGGACAGGCTCTTCTCGAATGCGCTCGGCACAGGCAACCCGAATCAGAGCAGCATTGCGGGCCGGAGTCCGACCTCGGTGCAGCAGCTCAACGTGTTCCTGCCGACGCTGACGGGGCGCGACACGACGGATGCGTTCATCGCGTCGGGGGTCCAGCCGCCGTACGTGGGAGGGACGGGAACCCTTCTCCGCGCCGGAGGCTTCACGCGTCTCGCGGGAGGAGCGGACACATTGTTCCTTCGCCCGAACGCGCTCGCTTCCGACGCCTCGGTCGAGCTCGCCACGGCCTACAGCACTCAAGCCGCGCCGCCAAATTTCACCTTCAACCTTCTCTCGCAATTCAGGCCCGAGTCCCTCGCGTTCTCGCAGCCCGCGCGGCTCACGATGACGGTCGAGCCCGCGGTCATTCCGGCCGCGCTCGCCGAGGAGTCGCTCCGGCTCTATCGGTCGGTCTCCGGCTCGCCCTACGCGGAGGTGCCGGGCCTCGTCGTGGATCCCGTCACGCACTCCGTCACCGCTCTCGTCTCGGGTCTCGGAACGTACATTCTCGCGGGACCGTCTCAGGCCTCGTCCGATCCCGCCACGGCCGTGGTCGCGACCGTCGCCTCCACACCGGGTCTCAATGGCTCCTACTTCCGGACACAAGTGCAGCTGCACAACCTCGGAACCGGAACCGCCACCGGCAAGCTCGTCTTCCATCCGAAAGAGCTTCCGGCGACGCCGAACGATCCCTCGCTCGATTTCTCGCTCAGATTCCGGGAGACCAAGAGCTACGCCGACATCTTTGCGACCTTGAATCAGACGGGCTCGGGAAGCCTCGACATCCTGGTGACGGGGTCGAATGCCGTGGCCTCGGCCACGCGCGTGTTCAATGACGGCGGAACCTCGGGGACATCGGGAGTCTCGGAAGATGCGCTCCCTCCCGGCGCCGCGCTGAAGGCGGGACAGCGGGGGACGCTCCTGGGGCCGACCGACGTCGTGGCGCAGCGAATGAACATCGGCGTCCGGTCGCTCGCCGCGGGCGCCACGTTCACCGTCACGGTGCACAGCGCGGCGGGAGCCGTTCGCAAGACGCTCTCCAAGAGCGTGGGAGCCTCGACCTATCGACAGCAATCCGAATCCGATTTCCTCGAGGGTTTTTCCCCGGCGAGCAACGACAGCATCGAGATCGCGATGTCGTCCGGAAGCGCCTTCATCTATGCGGCCACCGCAGACAACGTCTCGAACGATCCGAGCCTTCAGATCGCGCGCGCGGCCGGACGCCCCGGGCGGAACGAGCTCGAGACGCTGACGCTCCCGACGGTCGCATCCACGCCGGGGCAGTTCGGATCGTTCTTCCGGACCTCCGTACAGCTGCACAACCCCACGTCGAGCCCGCTCACCGGGAAGCTGGTCTTCCACGTGGCGGGCACGAGCGCGACGCCCGGCGATCCGAGTCTCGCCTACACGCTGGCCGCCTACGAAACGAAGAGCTACCCCGATCTTCTCCCCGCGCTCGGAAAATCGGGCTCGGGAAGCGTCGATGCCGTTCCGAGCGCCGGGGCCGCGCCGCTCGTTCTGGCACGGGTCTTCAACGACGGAGGGTCCACGGGAACGACCGGTCTCTCGTACGAGGCGCTCTCTTACTTCGATGCGCTGAGGGCAGGACAGCGCGGCGTGCTCCTCGCTCCCCCCAGCTTCGCCACGCAGCGCCTGAACATCGGCGTGCGGACGCTCTCGCGCGGAGCGAACGTCACGATCATCCTGCGTCCGGCCGTCGCCTTCGGGAATCCGCTCATCATCAAGCGCGACTATGCCGCCGATTTCTTCGAGCAGAAGAGCGCGACGGATTTCCTCGAGGGGCGTGTCCTGACGGGAAACGAATCGATCGAAGTGACCGTGGAAGGGGGAGCCCTCTTTCTGTACGGCGCCATCGGCGACAACCTCACGAACGACCCCACGCTGCAGCTTCCGGCCCGGGCGAGCTTCTGAGCGCGTTCTGATCTCCACGCGCTCCTGACGCCCTCCCGTCCCTCGTTCCCCGCCATGCGCCGAGTCGACGCCTGGCGGGGAGATGGCCACGCGCCGACTCGTCGCCTGGCCGTTCCCTGCCGCCTTCCCCCCTGCTTTCGCTCCCGCTTCATCGTCGCGTGTAAACCCGGCGGCGCCCTTCCGCGTCGAAACAGCGGAAACAAAAGAAA
>JBDSFL010000444.1:0-10888 GCA_039919545.1 Thermoanaerobaculia bacterium
CGAAATCGTAGCGGGCCGTGTCCATCTCGGCCTTGTTGAACCGGAAGACCTGGTCGGAAAGGTACCAGCGCCCCTCGGCCTTGCGGTCGCGGTCTTCGGCCTTGCCCAGCTCGGCGCGGTGGCGGCGCAGGGCGCGGGCGCCTTCGCGCTTCTTCTCGATGAAGCTCGCTTCCATGGCGGGGTCGATCTTGGCGGCGGCGGCGTCGAGCGCGGCCTTCGTCTTCTGGCGGTCGTTCTCGATGAACTTCTTCTGCCAGCTCTTCCAGTCGCGGCCGTAGTCCTGCCACGTCATCCAGCCGAAGACGGGGATGACGAGCAGCGACGTGATCGCGAAGACCTTCGTCAGCTTCGCGATGTTGTAGTGGTGATCGATCGGTTCCGGAGGCGGAGCTTTGGCCATCGCGTTACGCCCGTCTCATATGTTGAAGCTGAATTCTTGGATCGAGAGGATGTACTTCAGGTTCAGAGTCCAGCGCAGATACATCTTGATCGGCACCGCCAGCATGATGAGGAACAGGTTCACGCCGACGAAGAACCGCATCGGCCCCATCTTCTCGTAGAACCTCTTGAAGAGAGTCTTGGAGAGCGCCAGCGGCAGCACGCCCATGTAGAAGCCGATCAGGAGGATCCCGGGGATCTCCCGCTTCAGCCAGAACGTGGGCAGCGCCGTGTGGAGCCACTTCACCCAGAAGATCTCCGAGACGCTGACGTTGTTGAGGGGCACGAGCTTGTTCGGATCCCAGTACTCGTACGGGCCGAAGAAGTTCCAGTTGGGCCCGCGCATGAAGGTGCCCAGGATGATCAGCACCACCCAGAGGATGACGAACCCGAAGCAGAACATCAGAATTTCCCACTTCCGTTCCTGGAACGAGAAGTAGCCGTTGCCGCGCGGATTCGTGTCGATGTAGGGGATCGCCATCAGCCCGACGACGATGAGCGACGGCAGGACGACGCCCGCCATCCACGGGTCGAAATAGACGAGCAGCTCCTGCAGGCCCAGGAAGTACCACGGCGCCTTCGCGGGATTCGGGGCGGCACCGGGGTTCGCGGGCTCTTCGAGAGGGGCCTTGAGCACGATCGACCAGAGAATCATCACGATCGAGCAGACGATGAGCGAGATGAGCTCGACGTAGACGAGGTCGGGCCAGGAGAAGACCTTCTTGTCGCTGTCTTCCTTCTCCATCGGAGGAAGGCCTTTGGCGATGCGGTTGTCGTTGATCTGAGCCTGGTACATCGCGTACCAGAAGAAGAAGCCGACGAGCACGAGCATCCCGAGGATCGGCACGTTGTCGGGCGTGGAGGCCACGATCTTGAAGTTCTTGTCGGTGAAGCTGAAGACGAAGACCGCGAGGAAGGTGATCCCCATGATCGCCCCCCCCTTCTTCGTCCAGAGCGGCTTGTAGAACATCGCCGCCACGAGGCCGATCATCGAGAGCGTCACGGAGATCGCCGGATCGGCGAGCCAGTTGATGACGGCCTTGATGAGGTCGATCACAGCGCGCCCGCCTTCTCCGAGCACCAGCGGTCCATTGCCGCGCTACAGGGGCCCACTGATGCCCCCGTCCTTGCGGACGCGCCAGAAGTGAACCGCCATGAGGAACGCGGCGATCAACGGAATCGCCACGCAGTGGAGCACGTAGAAGCGCAGCAATGCGTTGGCGCCGACGATGCGGCCGCCGAGCAGGCCGAACCGGGCGTCGCTGCCCGCGGTGACGAGGTTCACGCCCTGCACCTGCAGCTGGGCCGCGAACGGGCCCTCGTTGCCGGCGAGCGGCGTGGCGCGCGCCATGTTCGAGCCCACGGTGATGGCCCAGATGGCCAGCTGATCCCACGGGAGGAGGTAACCGGTGAACGAGAGGAGCAGCGTGAGGACGAGGAGGATGACGCCCACGTTCCAGTTGAACTCGCGCGGCGGCTTGTACGAGCCGGTCATGAAGACACGAAACATGTGGATCCAGACCGCGATGACCATGGCGTGGGCACCCCAGCGGTGCATCTCGCGCATGATGCCGAAGGGCACCTGCTCGCGAAGATCCATGATGTCGCGGTAGGCGTATTCCACCGTGGGCCGGTAATAGAACATCAGGAGGAGGCCCGTGAAGGTGAGGACGAGGAAGAGGAAGAACGTCATCCCGCCAGCGCACCACGTGTAGCGCATCTTCACGCCCGACTTGCGCGTCTTGACGGGATGCAGATGGAGGACGACGTTGCCCAGCATCGCGAGCACGCGCTTGCGGTTCGTGTTCGGGATGCCGACGCGGAAGATCGACTTCCAGATCTGCGTCTCGACGACGGTGCGCTGAATCTTCTTCCAGTGACGTTCGAGGCTCATCGAATCTCCATGCCCATCAGACCTTGATGAAGGAGGCGGGATCGGTCCACTGCCCCTTTTCGTAGAGGAACTTGCGCGTCTTGTCGATGAAGATCTGGCCGTCGTCCGGTGAGATCGAGATGGAGGCCCTCTCGAGCGGGCGCGGCGTGGGCCCCTCGAAGTTGATGCCGGACCGGTAGTAGCCCGAGCCGTGGCAGGGGCACTTGAACTTGTTCTGCGACGCCAGCCAGTTCGGGATGCACCCGAGATGGGTGCAGATGGTGATGAGCGCGTACGTCATCTCGTTGTTGCGCACGACCCAGATCTGGAACTTCTCTTTCCAGCGTTCGTCCACCTCGCCGAGGGCGTAGTCCGCCGGGAAGCCCGCCTTGAACGAGGACGGCGGCTCGAAGAGGACGTTGGGAAACATGAAGCGCGCCGATGCCGTGACGAACGCCCCGACGGCGCCCGCGAAGCCCAGCCAGGCGACCGCGAGCCAGCCGATCGCGCCTCGGCGCGTCTGCCCCTCGGCCTCCGTCTTCTTGGCGGCCGACACGCCCGCCGATGCCCCTTCAGCCATGCCTGTCCTCCACAACGAGCGCGTGACTCGCGCGAAAAGAAACGGATTCGTCGCGCAAGCTCTCAGAAATCAGCGTTTGCGTCAAGATTTAAGGTCTTTCAGGATGTTCGTCGCCTCGCGCCGGACGCGCAAGGAGGGGTCGGTGGTGCGCAGCTTCTCGCCGATCGTGCGGGCGGCGGGGTCCTTCAGGAGCATCAGCCCCTTCAGCCCGTTCAGCAACGCGTCGTCCTGCTGCTCTGCGGTGAGGCCGGCCACCTTGCGCAGCTCGGCCCGATCGCTCATGGCCAGAAGGATGTCGCGCCCCCCCGGGTCGTCGAGCGTGGCCAGCGCGAGCGCGGCGTTCCAGCGCACGTCGGTGACGCTGTCGCCGATCAGCTTGCGGAGCTCGGGGACGGCGTCTCCGTCCTCCATGCGCCCCGCCGCGAAGGCCGCCGTCTTGCGCACGCCGGCGTCGTCGGAGGAGAGGAGCGGCCGGATCTTCGGCGCGGACGAGGGATTGCCGATGAGGGCGAGCGCCCAGAGCGCGTAGAGGCGCGTCTCGGCATCCTTGTCGTCGAGCGCCGTCTCGAGGATCGGCACGGCGCGCGGATCGCCCAGACGGCCGAGGATGAGCGCGAGGTAGCGCCGCACGCGCGGGTCGTCGTTCTGCGCCGACTCGAACGTCTTGATGGTTTCCGCCGCGAAGGCCGAGCGAGCGGCCGGATCGGACGCGCTGGGGAGGCGCCGCGTGAGCTCGAAGGCGCTTTGCCAGCGCTGGTTGCGGCTCCCCGTGCGCACGTCGCCCAGCAGCTCGGCAGCGTTCTTCCGATCCACGGCGAGCGAGCCGAAGATCCAGAACACGAACACGGCCACCGCCACGACGAAGAACGGGATGACGAAGAACTGCACGAGCAGGCGCCCCGCGGGCGTCGCGCTCGGGCCGAGGTCTTCGGACTCCGCGGAGAACACGGGCTTTTCAGGGATTTCCGGCACCTTGTCCAACACCTATTCGTGAGTTCGTCTGCGAAATCGTTCGGTGCGAGGTCGTCAGCCCGATTCGACGACGCTGGAAAGGTACATCTTGGCCTGCGTGATGGGGTTGGGGACGTAGATCGCGTCCTTGTCGCAGACCGTCTCGCAGAGGCGGCAGGAGACGCAGGGCGCCGCGTCCACCTCGGCGATCTTGTAGTGGGTGGCCTCGTTGAGCGGGTCGGGGACGAGGTGGATGCAGTCGAAGGGGCAGATGTCGATACAGAACTCGCACGCGGTGCAGAGGTCGCGATCGACGATCGCCTTGGGGATGTCCTTCGGCTTCACCTTCATCACGAGCTCGCCGAAGTTGTCCTGGATGCAGGAGACCGGGCAATACCGGGCACAGACGCTGCAATCGATGCAGCGGTCCTGATGGATGACGAATTTCTCGTCCTTCCCTCCGGTGATCGTGTGGGTGGGGCATTTGATCTCGCAGACCCCGCACCCGATACACGTGTCATGGATGAAGTGAGGCATTTCGGACTACCCTCTCGACGCGGCACCCCGCGCAGGACCGTTCACCAAGCATGAAAGCTAGCATCCACCTTCGGTAAAGTCCATCGAGCGGACTGCGCGGCGACCGCGAGCGCGGAACTTTTCCCGCCCGGGCTCGTTTCTGGAGGGGAGGAGAGAAACGATGAAAGAAGCCCGTTCGATCGTCAGCGCCTGTTTCGTCTTCATCGTCTTTCTTCTCTGCTACGCGTTCGTCCACCCCGGCAGCGCACGCGGCCCCGGCAGGTCGCCCCGATTCCTGCGCATGGAGGTCGAGGAGCTGCGCCCCGGGCGAAGGCCCGAGCGGCACAGCGTGCACATCCCCTATTTCCTGGTGGGCAAAGCGTTCCGGTTCGCGGCCATGGGGGCCGTGCACCGCGAGCTCGAGCTGCAGTTCGACTCCGACCTCCCCGCGGAGAGCTTCCGCACCGTGTGGGCCGACCTGAAGAGTTCGCCCGAAGGCACCGAGGTGGTCCGGAACCACGACGGCGACAACTTCCGCTTCCGCAAAGAGGGAGAGTTCGTCGTGCTCCAGGTGGCCAAGCATTCGACCGACACCTCGAGCGGAACCGATTCCACGAGCGAAGAATCCAGCGAGGGCGCCGAGCCCGAGACCGTCGAAGAGGAAGGGGGCGAGCGGGCTCCCACGAAATCGAAGGCGGCGACTCCCGCGGGTCCTCCCGCACCGCCCGCGGTCGCTGCCGCGCCGCAGCGGCCCGGCAGCACACCGGCCGCCGCCGCGCCGCCGCCGCTCCCGGCGTCCTCCGCTTCGACCGACGACGACTCGCACGAGCACCTGACGCTCCGCATGCCGGTCCGGCTCGTGGAGGCCGCCATCGATTCCGAGCGGGACTTCGACGCCGACGCGCTGCTGTCGCAGATGAGCGCCGTCAACCGCGGAGATCTGATCGACATCCGCCACCACGACTCGCGGCAGCGCGAGGCGCACGTGCGGATCTGGGTCGAGTAGAAGGCTACTCGTTGTCGAAGGGGTCGGTGCCGATCTCGTTGATCAGCCGGTCGAGACGGTACTGGCTCGGGCCGAAGACGAGCTTCACTTCGCCGCCCTCGCAGATGACCTCGCTCACCTGGAGCGAGAGCTCCTGCGGGATCACCTTGTTGAGGTTGATCACGACCACCTTCTCGTCGGGGTAGAAGAACGCCGAGCCCGCGGGCTGCTTGTCGATGATCTTGCGGATGATCCAGTCCCAGACGGGCACCACCCCGAAGGCGGTCAGGTCGGACACGGAGAAGCCCAGAAAACCGTGCTTGAGCCGGATGGACGTGACGTGCCCCTTGAGCGGCAGCGTGATGCCCTTACGCACCCGCAGGCTGAGCCCGAGCCGGCCGTCCTCGGGCTCGATGAGGATGTCCTCGATCTCGCGAACGTGGCGGGTGGCCTTCCGGATGATCGTATTGAGGGTGTTGGCGTCGATCGTCACGACGAGCCCCTCCCAGCGGACCGAGAGGGAGGGGAGATCGACCGACGGGGCTACCGATTCCTGTGCGCTGCTCACGCACGAATCATAGCCGAAGGAAAGCGGGCGAACGCGAAGAGCCGCGCCGGGAGAGGCTTCCGGAACCGGTGACGGGTCCGTCAGATCAGATACGCGACCGCGAATCCGACCTGCGCGAACATCATCATCAGGTACATGTGCCGCCAGGACGGGTGATTCTCGGTGGTCGAGAGCTCGTCCGGGTTTCGCCCCAGGAGATACACGGTGTAGGCCCCCCACACGGCCAGCAGAACACCGAGCATCGTCAGCAGCAGCGTGTTGCCGGTGAGCAGACGCCGACCCTCCGTGAAGGGGTCGTCCATGCGGGCGAGAAAGGGGAGCAGGAGCCAGGGAAGGACGAAGAACGGAGAGATGATCTTGACGGCCAACCGGTTCCCGTACTTCACGGGCAGCGTCATGCAGCCTCCGGCACGATCCCCCTCCGCATCCGAAAAATCCTTCGTGGTGGCTGCCCCCAGCAGGAACAGCGCGAAGAGGCCGCCGATCACCCAGGGCTCGAGCGAGCGCGCCGAGGCGATCATCGTCCACCCGGCGACCTTCAGCAGCCCGCCGCGCGGAATGGCGATCGTGGCGTTGGCCCACAGTCCGAGCCGCTTGGTGCGACCGAACGAAGGAAGCGAGTAGATCAGCGTGAAGAGCAGACCGCCGAGGTACAGGAAGAAGCACTCGTGCGAGGCGAGCGGCGCCTTGGCGCGCGCCCAGAAACCCTGGACGGGGGGAACGACGATCCACCACGTCGGCACGAAGGCGAGGGCGTAGAGGAAGACCGTCAGCTTCCATGCCTCGGGCTCGGTCACCTCGCCCGTGACGAGCGGACGCTGGGGCTTGTTGATGCGGTCCATCACGAGATCGGTGATCTGGTTCAGCACGTTGGACGCGCCGTTGAGGAGCGCCGCGCAGAGCGAACCCACGGCGACGACGGCCAGGATCGCGAGCGTGAGACGCCTCGCCGGATCGGGGTTGTGCGCACTGCCGAAGGCGCAGACCGCGCCCGAGAGAATGCCCAGCAAAGGGGGGAGAAGCGTGAAGGGGCGAGTGAGCCGGACCGCCGTGGGTAGCCTCAGAAGCGCCCTCCCAGCCAGATGGCGGTGAGCGCGCCGACGAGCGTGTTCAAAAAATTCAGCACGTGTCCGTTCGAGAGGCGCCAGGGCGCGCCCGCGCGGCCGAGCAGGCTTTCCGTGACCGTGCCGACCACCGCCCCCGCCACGGTGAAGAGAGCGCCGAGGGGCGCAACGACGGCGAGGTCGAGCGCCGCGACGGCGACGAACCCGCCCGCGACGAGTCCAGCCAGAGTTCCCGCGACGGAAACGGCGCCGTCCGTCCCGGGAGGCACTGGATGGAAATCGGGGAGGAGGACCGTGCGCGAGCGAACAGCCTGCCCCACCTCGGTTCCCACCGTGTCCATCAGCGCGGTCGCCAGCGCCGCCGCCGCGCCGAGCAGGTAAAGATGGCGTCGCGCCGGATCGAGCGCGGCGGCCACACAGAAGAACGCCGGCACCGACACGTTGGCCAGGACGTTGGCGGCACCACGCCGTCCGCCGGCCTCCTCCGCTTTACCCAAAGCCTCCTTGCGCTTGCGCCCGAACCGCGTGGAGATGGTTCCGAGCACGAAGAAGATCCAGAGCAGCGCGTAGAGATGGGAGCCCCCGCACGCGAACACCAGGGTGCCGAGCACGAACCCCGCGGCCGCTCCCGAGGGGCGCACCATGCCGAGAATTCCGGTGGCCAGCGCGACGGCGAGGTTCAGCGCGGCCCCCTTGCCGGCGTTGCGCAGGAACTCGGCGGAGGTCAGGGCCACCCAGTCCGGCCGCGCCGCCGTCAGCACGAAGACGACACCCGCCCCGACGAGCGGAGGCAGGATGTTGTCGTCGAGCTCGGAGGGCAGGCTCTCGACGATCGCCCCCGCCAGCGCCGCGAGAGCGAAGATCGTGAGCAGGCCGGAATCGAGGGGGCGATCGGCGACGAAGGCCCACACGCCGGCCGCTCCCGCGGCGCCGCACAGGATGTAGGCGACGAGACCCGCCCACGACTTCTCCCGGTTCCAAGGCAGGCGGAGCCCCCCGATGGCCTTGCCCGCGAGCGTGGCGAAGCCATCGCCGAAGGCGAGAAAGCCCCAGCCCGCGGCGGCGATCTCGAGATGATGGCGAAACAGGAGGATGAGCACGAGCACGACGATGGGATAGAGAAGGATGCCGATGGGGAATCCGCGCTCGATGTCGCGGGGGCGCAGGAGCGCTCCGCCCCCCTTGCGTGGCAGGACGAAGAGATTGAACGCGAGGGCCGCGAGCGCGGCCAGGACCGCCTCCTGCCAGACCAGACACCTGAGCAGCAGGGCGAAGAGGCCCATCCCGATGTGGAGGCCCTTGCGGCGGAGCTCGACGGCGTCGAGACTCACGCGCGCGTCGGCGACGTCGCGGGCACGCGGTCGGCCACGTACTCGGCCAGCGCATCCCGCCACGGACGAGGCCGCTCGCCGACCGTCTTCTCATACAGAGATGTATCGAGCACCGAATAGCCGGGCCGGCGCGCGGGGCGCGGGAAGTCGCCGGAGGCGCAGGGGCGAACCAGGATCTCCTCATGCCCGGCCAGCCGGAGCGCCTCGATTGCGAAGCTGTACCAGGTGGTCTCCCCCTGGTTCGCGAAATGCACGACTCCGGCGGCGCTCACCTCGGTGAGGAGACGGATCGCGCGAGCGAGGTCATTCGTGAAGGTGGGGCGCCCCACCTGATCGGAGACGACCTTCAGCTCGGTCTTTCCCGATTCGGCCTGCTTGAGCATGGCATCCGGAAAATTCGCGCCTCCCGGCCCGAACACCCACGAGGTTCGAACGATCAGGACCTCGGCGCGGCTTTCGAGCGCCCGCTCCTCGCCCCCGCGCTTGCCGCGGCCATAGGCATTCACCGGATCGATCGGGTCGCCCTCGCGATAGGGGCGCGTGCCGCGGCCGTCGAACACGTAATCGGTGGAGACGTGGACGAGCCGCGCGCGGGCGCGCGCGCACAGCTCGGCGAGCGTTCCCACCGCGCGATCGTTGGCGTCGAGATGCGCCGGATCGCTCTCGGCCAGGTCGACCCGGGTATCGGCCGCGGCGTTCAAAACGAGATCGACTCCGGGCACGATCGCCGCCGCGAGAGCGGCCTCGTCGGTGAGATCGAGCTCCTGGCGCGTCGCGGGGCGTGCGTCGGGGAACTGTCGCCTCAGCGCGCGGCCCAGCATGCCGCCCGCCCCCAGGATCAGGGTCGTCATGAAGTCTTGAGGCGCTCGGCGTAGTTCCGCTCGTACCAGGCGCGGAACTCGGGGTCGCGCTCCTTGATGGGACGCCACCAGCCGGTGTGCTCGGTGTACCAGCGCACGGTCTCTTCCAGCCCCTGCACGAACTCGTAAGCGGGCGACCAGCCCAGCTTCTGCAGCTTCTTCGTGGAGAGCGCGTAGCGGCGGTCGTGGCCGGGCCGATCGGTCACGGGCCGGATGAGCGTGTCGGGCTTGCCGAGAAGAGCCAGCACGCGGCGCGTCAGGTCGATGTTCTCGACCTCGTTGCCGCCGCCGATGTTGTAGGTCTCGCCGGGCGTGCCCTTCTCGAGCAGGAAGATGAGAGCCGCGGCGTGATCCTCGACGTGGAGCCAGTCGCGAACGTTCTTGCCGTCTCCATAGAGAGGAAGCGGGATGTCGTCGATGGCGTTCGTGATGAAGAGCGGGACGACCTTCTCGGGATACTGGAAGGGACCGTAATTGTTCGAGGCGCGCGTCACGATGACGGGCACGCCGAACGAGGCCCAGTACGAGTACGCCAGGCGATCGCCCCCGCACTTGGCCGCCGAGTAGGGGTTGCGCGGATTCAACGGATCCGACTCGCTGAACTCACCCGAGAGGATCTGGCCGTACACCTCGTCGGTCGAGATCTGGATGAACGTGGCGACGCCGGTCCGGCGCGCCTCTTCGAGGAGCACGAACACGCCCTTGATGTCGGTGTCGAGGAAGTGGCCGGCGCCCAGGAGCGAGCGGTCGACGTGCGTCTCGGCGGCGAAGTTCACGATCACGTCGCAGCCTTCCGCGGCGTCGGTGACGGCCTCGGGATCCGCGATGTCGCCCTTCACGAAACGGTAGCCGGGACGGCCGTCCAGCTCGGCCAGGTTCTCGAGGTTGCCCGCGTAGGTCAGCTTGTCCAGGACGACGATCTCGACCTGAGGTCGCTCCCGCCTCAATCGGCGGGCGAAGCACGAGCCGATGAATCCGGCTCCTCCGGTGACGAGGACTCTTTTCACGGGATCACTCCTACTCGCCGATTCCGATATCGGAGTTGTCTCCGACGAGGAAGCGATGGGCCTTGGGCTTCATGTCCGGCCGACGGCGGATGGTGACACCCCGGCCGATGAGAGAGTCGGAGATCCGGAGCGGGACATCTTCGAGGGTCGAGCCCTCCCAGACGATCGAGTTCTCGATCTCCACCCGGTTCAGCCGGCAGCCGGCGGCCACGGCGGTGTAGGGACCGATGAAACTGTGCTCGATGCGCGAACCCGCACCGATGATCACGGGTCCGCGCACGACCGAATCGACGAGCACGACCGAGCCGGGCGCACCGCCGAAGACGACCTTTCCTTCAACCCGGCTCCGCTCATCGACCGTGGCCGAGCCGAACGGCTCTTCCACGGCGTCGAGGACCGTTCGGTTGGCCTCCAGCATGTCCTCGGCCTTGCCCGTGTCCTTCCACCAGCCCGAGACGAGGTGCGCATGCACGGTGCGCTCGTGGTCGACGAGCCACTGGATGGCGTCGGTGATCTCCAGCTCGCCGCGGGCGGACGGGCGGATGGCGCGCGCCGCCTCGAAGATCGTGTCGTTGAAGAGATATACACCCACGAGCGCCAGGTCCGAGCGGGGCTCCTTCGGCTTCTCGACGAGCCTCACCACGCGCCCGCCCGCGTCGAGCTCGGCGACGCCGAACGACGACGGGTTCGGCACCCGCGTGAGCAGGATCTCGCA
>JBDSFL010000467.1:0-6131 GCA_039919545.1 Thermoanaerobaculia bacterium
CAGTGGAAGTTCACCCGTCGCGACCTCGCCAAGTTGCTATCGAGGATGAAGGCCCATGGCGACTCGCTGGCAAAGGCCGCATGACGTCCCCGGATACGTCACCGAACTTGCGGGCCGGGGTACTTAGCAGAATATGGAAGCCCGCCAGTACGTGCACCTTCCGGGGACCGGTTTCCTCTCTGTCTGGGGTTGACAAGACCGTCCCTTCGAGAACAGCCGAAGGCTGTCCTGGAGCGGCTTTCCCTTTCATAGGCTCCTCCGAATCTCGCGCCCTTGAAGCCCCGAAACCAGTCACTTGCTACCCACTGGAAAGCCGGAAGACGCACAATTCTTTACAGGTATGTATGAATGCGTTGTTTGGCTGTACCCATTATCCGGAATTGCGACCCCAACTATGATGACGGGCTGCGGTTGGCCGTCAGCGGCCTGGGCTGGATGGGATCGAAACAGGTCCTTCACACAAAGCCAAGTCAGGCAAACAGCGATTACCGTAAGCAAAGCCTTCGTGTAAGAGTCAATTCGCATAGTCAGCTCCATGTTACGACTGAGCTAGGGACAATAGTGGGTTCTGCCATAGAGGGGTCGTGTGCGATGTCAAGATCCTATGTGTGCTCGATAGTCTTGATGAACGCTCGTGAAAGACTCCGGAAACGACCAACGCTGCTCGTCCGACTCGTCGGTCTTCATCGCCAATCGACATCAGAACAGAGTACGTGCTGGCGCCAGAACCGATGGCGATCCCGCCAGAAAGGCATCGGCCAACTTGCGCCAGCTGATCACAGACTGCCCTTCGGCCCACTGAACTCAAATACGCCCTCCGGGGGAAACTCAAATTGAACGACGGTCCGTTTGTCTTCTATTATCAATCTCGCTCCTTCGAGCACACTTGTCAAGCTCACTACATTGGACAGATGTGACATTGTCGGACAAATGCCGAGCAAGGTCCCGGGTTTATGGGACCACTAGCGCTTTTCTTCCATTTCTCGGACCTGCTGTCCGAACGCCGATGGATTCGGGGCCATGGAAGCAGCGAACCTACCACCAGGCCAAGGGGTTCAAGGCGGGCAGGCAGGAGACCTCGCGCACGTCCTGGCTCCGGTTGGATGTGAACTTGGGTGCTTGAATGGAGTTGCGCCGTCAACGACTTCGTCGCCTTCGCGCCGCCTCTGCGTCTGCCGATTCCTCATGCCGCGCTTCGGTTCGGCGATTCGCCTAGTGGCCCGTAACGATTGAATCGGTAGCGTTACGATTGGCGCGATGAAGTGCTCAAGCGCTGCAATCAGACCGCTTGAAAACGTTCTTGGTGGCACACCCGTTATCGAAGCAATCGTTACAGGCCACTAGGTAACCTCTGTCGCGAAGGTCCTTCAGGGCGGCGTCGGAGTGATCGCTATCTGCGATGACTGTCTTAATGCCACCTGTGACACCGGCCCGTCATCGTGATTTCGTCCGCGTTCAGAAGTTCCTCACTTTTGGGAGGTCTGAACAGGAACCCCGCCACGACCCATCGACTGGAAAGCGATCGCATTCGAATGGCAAGAGAGTAATGAGAACGATCCCTGGTGGCATGCCCCTGGGTCTGGACAGTCCCGCTGACGACGCGTATGAAATTGGTGCGTACAGCACTTTTGAGCCCGCTCCGTCCCCCGCCGTGAACAGTCTCGCTCCGCTAGGGGTCAGGATCACGCCACCCTCGGCACACGGCGGGCTTCCAGATGCGAAACCGGTGTCCCGGAGACCCGAGCCAACGCTTGCGGAGCTTGAGGTCGCAGGTTCGAGCCCTGCCGGGCACAATCTATCGCACGAGGAAGCCACGCACAGCAGTTTTGCCCCGCCGGGGATTGGGAGTCACTGACCCCAAGCCTACAGGGGCGAGAAGGGTCACTGGGACGGAATGGGACGGAG
Source organism: Thermoanaerobaculia bacterium (assembly GCA_039919545.1). Classification (GTDB taxonomy): domain Bacteria; phylum Acidobacteriota; class Thermoanaerobaculia; order UBA5066; family UBA5066; genus JBDSFL01. The sequence goes on from JBDSFL010000467.1 coordinate 1,906, forward strand.
GGCTTGCGCGCCACATTTCTTCCACCCCCATACCATGCAGGACCACCAGCTATTGGGACCCCAAGCCTCATCGTCGAAATCGCGACCCCGAGCCAGAAGCGACGCGGCCACGTCGCCGCTCCTGACGGACGCCGACCGAGACCTTCTCGCCAACCTCAGCGACCACCTCGCCGACTTCCTCGAGCGCGCCGAGCACGTCGACGGGCACAGCCGCTTCACGGTTGCGCTCTACCGGCAGGCCTGGACGAACTTCCGCCGCTTCCTGGTCGACCGCGGGGCCTGCGCGGACGTCGCGGTCGCGGCCAAGCTCCCCCTGCTCGACAGGTGGGTCGGCTGGAACCACAAGCGCGGCATCCAGCCCATCACGGCCAATTCCTACTGGCGCTCGCTGCGGCCATTCTTCAACTACCTAGAGACGGCGCACGGGCTGGCCAACCCCTACCGGTCCGCGCGCGCGCCGCGTTTCCAGCTGCCCGACCCCAAGGCGCTCAAGCCCGAGCAGATCCGCCGCGTGCTCGCCGCCGCGCGCAACTACGACTGGCGGACGCCGTACCAGCGCGCGCGGGCTATGGCGCTCGTCGGAGTCATGCTGTTCGCGGGGCTCCGGAAGGGCGAGGTGCTGCGGCTGGAGTTCGCCGACCTCGACCTCGAGGACGGGACGATCCATGTCCTAAAGGGCAAGGGCCGGCACGGCGGTAAGCCGCGGACCGCGTACATGATCCGGGACCTCCTGCCGATCCTCCGCGCGTACCTGGGCGAGCGCCGCCGCCGGAACTACAACCCACCCGAGCTGTTCGCGACGGGCCCGGGCTCGGGCCTCTCGGACTCGCAGTTCCGCCGGATCATGCGGGTGCTGCGCGACGCGTCGGGCATCGCCTTCACGCCGCACAGCCTGCGCCACTCGTACATCACGACCCTCATCCGGAACCGCGTCCCGCTCCACGGGGTGCAGGCCTTCGCAGGCCACGCCGACCTCCAGACGACGCAGCGGTACATGCGCCTGTTCGACGACGACCTGCAAGGCTACATCCGCAAGGTGCGGCTCCATTGAATCGCGCATCAGGGGCCGAGGTCGAGGCGGAGCTTCTGGATCTCTCGCGCGAGCTCGCCGGGGAAGACGTGCTGGTAGCGCTGCAGCATCCGCAGGTCCGCGTGCCCCATGGCCTGCATGGCCAGCCGGTCGCTCACCGCGGCCTGGCTGAGAAGCGTGCAGAACGTGTGGCGCAGGACGTGCGGCGAGGCGTGGATGCCGGTCGCCTGCTCGATCGAGCCGAACAGGCGCTTGATCGCAACATCGGGTATCGGCCGGTCGCGCGCCGCGGAAAGGAAGAACGCCACTTCCGGCGCGGCGCTCCGCCGCCGCTCCTCCAGGTAGCGCGTGAAGAGGCGGTGCAGCTGCTCGGTCATTGGCACGTCGCGCGGCTTGCCGCCGAAGCGCCCCTTCCCGGCGCGGACCGCGAGGGTTGCGCTCTCGAGGTTGACGTCATTCACGAGGAGCGCGCGAGCTTCCGAGCGGCGGAGCCCGGCGAGCAGGAACACTGCGATCAGCGCCGTGTTGCGCTCGCGGATGAACGGAGAGCGCCAGTCGTTCTCCGCGACCCACGCCAGGACCCGCGTCGCGTCCTCGCGCGTCAGGCAGCGGAGCCGCGCGCGCCCGGGGTGGGGTGCTGGGCGCACCCGGAAAATGTTCACGAGGCCCCGGCCCGTTTGAAGGCGCGCGCCCGCGAACACCATGCCGCGCCAGTAGCTGTTGATCGTCGAACGCTTGGTGCTCCGCTGGCGGAGCCACCCGACCCAGCCGTCGAGGACGGCCACCTGCGTCTCGAGGTTGCCACCGAGGAGCGCGTTCTCCGCTCCGGTCTCGCGCACGAAGCGCCGCAGCGAGCGGTAGCCACCCCGGACCCAGTGGCCGGTCACGGGAGACAGCCCTTCGACCTGTTTGCTCTGCTCGATCGCTCGTTCGACGGCCTGATCGAGGTGCGACAGCGAGGCGAACTCGAACGGCAGCAGGACGGTTCGTGCGCCGGGGATCGCGCGTAGGTCGTCAGCGTACATCGAGCGCAGGAGAGATCGGGCTGGGTCTGACGTGCTCCCGCGCTGCGAGGCGCTAGCGAGGTCTCGGTTCGTGCGGAGGTGGGGTGTGGTCATCTTTGATCGGAAGGATTTGCTGCAGGAGTTTTGCGCTGAGGATGGGGAGTCGGAGTGTCGTAGATCATGGGATCGAGAGGTGGGAACGCTCAAATTCGTCGATCACGTCGGAGAGGGCGCGCGCGGCGTCATCGCGCGCTGGTGGCTTCGCGGGGCGCCTCGGCTAATCGTCGGTGGAGCGTGAGCACTGGGCGCCTCACGCGGGAGCTGGGACACGACATTCCCGCTCGACGGGCTTGTCTCTCCGGGGATCTCGATCTCGTCGGACCGCGGTGCGCTGAAGAGGGACTCCTGCGGCTTCTGCGCCTTCCGGATCTCACGGAGCGAGCGCGGCGGATCCTTCGCGCGAGCTACCTGGATGCGCCGCGCCTTGAACGCCTTCCCGCGAATCGCCCAGTAGCAGGCCCCAACAGGGAGGTTCGCGAGTTCGCGGGTCCGCGACGAGAGTTCCTCAGGCGGTGTCAGCATCGGGTCGGTGAGCTTGTCGTAGGGGCGCACCTGCTCGCGGAAGACGTTCCCCATCGGCTCGAAGAGGTCGGGCGCGAGCTCTCGCGCCTCCTCGTGGGGCAGCCGGAAGAAGAACTGCCGCCCGGTGTTCCCGAGGAGGTGCGGCCGGAAGCTTCTCGGGAAGAGGGACAGGCCCTGCGCCGCGAGCGTCACGTACACCCGGTACTTCCGCGCGGCGACGAGTAGATCCTCGAGTCCGCTCCCTGGGTGCGCCAGGTTGTGCGCCTCGTCCAGGATGATCGAGAACGGCACTCGGCTGCTCGGGCTCGCCGATTCGCGCCGAAGGGCGGCGAGCTGGAGGACGTTCACGAGCATCCGGCCGATCACCTCGGCCGAGGGGCCGAGGTAGCCGCGCGCGAGGTTCACGAGGAGCGTCTCGCCGCGCTGGAGCACCCGGAATGGATCGAGCGTCGACTTCCTTGCCCCGAGGAATTTTCGGACGACCTCGGAGGCGAGGAGCGGGTCTAGGCGGTTCAGGCAGCCGCTCAGGTACATGTCCTCTCTCGGTCCCCACTTCTTGAAGTAGGCCCGCGTCTCGGCGGAGACCGTGACGAGAACCTCTCGCCGGAGCTTGGGCAGGAGGAAGAACTGCCGCAGCTCCGCGAACGAGACCGGCGTGTCGCTCTCGATGCAGGCTCGGAGGCCGTATCGCATGATCTCTTCCACCTTCACGCCCCAGGCCCACGACGAGGCCAGCTCCGAGGCGAACAGCCGCTTGAGGACGCTCACGAGGAGGTCCACCTGCCGGCCCGGATCGACACCAGGCATCTTCGTGAGTGGGTTCCATCCAGGAAGTGAGGCGGGATGGGTGAAGTCGAGGAGCGTCAGATCGCGGACACCCTCCTGCACGGCCCACGCGGCGGTGCGCTGGAACAGGTCACCATGGAGGTCCATGAGCGCGAGCCCCTGGCCGCGGTGGAAGTGGTAGCGGGCGAGCATCTCCAAGAGCGACGACTTCCCGCTGCCCGTCGATCCGAGGACGAGCGCGTGCGTGCGCAGGTCCGAGGCGGTCAGCCAGGTGTCGACCTCCTTGCCGTCGGGCGCCCGGTACGTCCCGAAGGGCAACCCGAGTCCCCGGCGCCGGAGCATCTCGTGGAAGAAGCGATCACGCGCCAGGTAGAAGGCCTGCCATCCGAACCGGGTACGCGCGCTGGCCGTTTGGAACTGGAGCGGAAGGTAGGCCACGTACAGGGTGGGTTATGAGGAAGCCGAGGGCGAGGAGCGCGATCACGATCACGAGAGTGGCCATCCAGATCTTTCGCCACGGGAGCGGCAGGAACCCCCACCGCAGGAGTTGGAGCCGAAACCTTCCCCAGTGCGTCAGCGGCGGCGGGTCGAGGATGATGAGTGCTCTCCCCGAGCGTGACCGTCGCGCGAGCCCGAAGCGTCGGAGGCGTCCGAGGTGGTAGTGGACGGTCAGGGCGCCGCGAAACCCAAGCGCCGCCGCCAGGCGCTCCACGACAACGCCCGCCGGAGCCTGCGGTGCGCCTTCCCGGCTGAGGAGGTAGAGGTAGACGAGGAAGCTCGTCCGGCCGACCCGCGGCAGCACCTGCACGAACCAGTGGGTCGGG
>JBDSFL010000526.1:0-4482 GCA_039919545.1 Thermoanaerobaculia bacterium
AGATGGGCGCGCGCGGCGAGCGGCAGCTGCCGCACGCTCTCCCGCAACCGGCGGCTCTGACCCGGTTCTTTCATTCTTCACCCATCGAGAGATTCCTATTCTGGTTTAGATTACGCGGCTCCAGCCCCAATCCATCTTCACAGGAGCCGCGTTGACACCTACTCCGTTCCCCTGGCCGTGGCGCGGCGCGCTGAACCGGCGCCTGAGCCTGGTCGCGCTGATCTGGATCCTCGCGCTGAACCTGTGGGGGCTGATCGCCATCGACTTCCTGCCCATCTCACGGCATTCAGCCTGGGAACCGTCGGCCAATCTCCGCGCCCCGCTCCTGGCCCGCTACGATTCGGGCTGGTACGACGGCATCATCCGCTTCGGCTACGGCCCTCCTCCCGCAGCAGGAAAAGAATCGGCCCATGCTTTCTTTCCGGTGTATCCCGAGATCGCCCGCTTCGTCCACCTCATGACCGGCATCGACTCCTTCCAGAGCGGGCTCCTCGTCACCTACGCCGCGCTGCTGCTCGCCCTCCCCTTGTTTCTCGAGGAAGCCCGATTCCGCTTCGGCGACCAGCGTGCCTGGCGCACGCTGCCCTTCCTCCTCCTCTATCCTCCCGCCTTCTTTCTCGCGGCCGTGTACACGGAATCTGTTTTTCTTCTGCTCGCGCTGCTCGCGTTTCGCGAGGTGCGCTTCGGCCGGCTGCAGCCTGCGCTTCTCTGGGCCTTTCTCACCGGGCTCACGCGAGCTCCCGCGGTCGTGCTCGGCGCGCCGCTGGCCCTGACGTGGTGGCTCTCGCGGGCCAAGGGCGAGCGGCGCGTGCTCGGGTTCCTGCTGCTCGGTGCGGCGCCGACTCTCGGCGTGGCGTCCTGGATCCTGGGCATCGGCCTGGCCAAGGGAGAGCCGGGACTCTTCTTTCGTTCGATGGGCGCCTGGCGAAAGGAGGCAGGCGATCCGGAGGCCGGCTTCCTGGCGTTCTGGAAAGAGGGGCAGACCATGTACCGCGAGGGCCGATTCCGCTCGCACCCGGGGGCGATCGTGCCCTATGTCCACTTCGTCCTCTTTTCGTTTGTCGGGGCGATCCAGCTCCGCGCACGGCGCTGGGCCGACGCCTCCTGGAGCCTCGGCTTGCTGGCCCTCTCGATCTTCACGGGCACCTCGGCCGGCATTCCGCGCTACACGCTGACGATCTATCCCGGGCACTTCGCGCTCTTCGAGCTCACCGAGTCTCGACCGGTGCTGCGTCGCATTCTTCTGGGCGCGTATCTCGCTCTGCTCCTCCTGAACGTGGCGTTCTTCGTCAACTGGCATTTCGTGTCATAACGTGAGCGTCGTGCGCCAGCCCCGCTCGGTCTCCATGGTGGTGCCGATGTACAACGAGGAGAAGAGCGTCCTGCACCTGCTGGATCTCGCGGAGGAGGCTCTCGAACGGCACGTGGACGACTACGAGATCGTCCTCGTCGACGATGCCTCCAGCGATGCGACCTTCGACATCGCATCGGCGCGGTCGGTCGCGAATGCGCGCATCCGTGTGGTGCGCCACGAGCGCAATCGCGGGCTCGGCGGGGCCTTGCGCACGGGTTTCGCCGCCGCCCAGAAGCCCTGGATCCTCTACACCGATTGCGATGTGCCCTGGGACCTCGACGAGACGGGACGCGCATTCCGGGCGGCCGAGATCACGGGCGCCGACTTCATCTCCGGGTACCGGCACGATCGCACCGGCGAAGGGACGCTCCGCACAATCTATTCGTACTTCTACAACGCGCTCATCCACCTCGCCTTCGGCGTGCCGATCCGCGACGTGAACTTCTCCTGCAAGCTCGTCCGGCGTCAGCTCCTGACCGAGGTGCAGCTCCAGAGCGAGGGGTCGTTCATCGATGCCGAGATGATCGCGCGCCTCTACCGGCGCGGGGCGCTGATCCAGCAGATCGGGCTCGACTACTTTCCGCGCACACGCGGCGTCTCGACCCTTTCCTCTCCGCGTGTCGTGGTGAAGATCCTGCTCGAGCTTCTCCGGCTCGCTCCCGATATCCGGCGCGAAAAAAAGAACGGCGGCGGGTCGTGAACGTTTCGCGCACGAGCGGGCCGGCGCGAGGCTGAACCCGCGTGACCCGCCTCGTTCTCAATGCCGATGACGTGGGTCTGACGCTCCCGCTCTCTGCCGAAGCGGTCGCGCTGCGCGCATGCCGCGCGATCACCGACGTGAGCCTGCTCTCGGTCGGCTCGGCGTTCGCGGAGAGCGCCGCGGGCTTGAGGAACGCCGGAATCGACACGGCGGGCGTGCATCTCTGTCTCGTCGGAGCCGAGCTGCCTCTTTCGGCTCCCGCGCAGATTCGCTCGCTGCTGAGAGGCGCGCGGTTCCGCGGCTCCTGGCCTTCCGTGGCCGTGGCCGCAGCGAGCGGGCGTCTCGCGGTCGCCGAGGTGGAGCGCGAATGGGAAGCACAGATCACGAGGGTGCTGGACGCCGGGCTGCGCGTGACGCACCTGGATGGCCACCAGCATCTCCACCTCCTTCCCTCGCTTCTCCCGATCGCGATCCGGCTCGCTCGGCGGTTTTCGGTTCCGATGATCCGCGCGCCGCGCGGGGACGATCCCGCCGGCTGCGGCGGAAGCGTCTCGCCGCTCTCCCGGATGCGGGCGGGATTGCTGTCGCGCTTCGGCCACGCCGCGCGCAGAAAGCTTCGCGCGGCGGGCCTGCCCGAGCCGCCCCGGGTGCTGGGCCTCGCCGAAGCCGGACGCATGACGCTCGAACGCTGGAGCGTGCTCCTGGAATCGCTCTCCGATGCCGGCGACTTCGAGGTCGCGCTGCATCCCGGTGTGGACGACGCGGGAACACGCACGCTCTACCGCTGGGGCTACTCGTGGGCCGAGGAGAGCGCGGCTCTTCGCTCACCGGAGCTGCACGCGGCGTTCGCGGCGCGTGGGATTTCCACCGTGTCCTTCAGCGAGCTTTGAGGAGACGCTCCCAGTCGGAGAAGAACGCGGGATAAGACTTCGAGACCACGTGAGGGGTGTCGAGCGTGGAGCCCGGCGGCAAGCCGAGCGCCAGCACCGCGGCCGCCATCGCGACGCGGTGATCATCGTGCGCGAGCCAGTCGGCTCGCTTCATTTCTCCCGGGTCTGGGCCGATCACGAGGCACGTCCTCCCGCTCGCATCGTGCTCGCGCGCGCAGGCGCATCCGGACAGCGTCAGCAGCTCGAGCGCGGCCGCGAGCCGATCCGACTCCTTGTCCGCCAGCCGCTCCACTCCCGTGAGGCGCGACGTGCCGTTCGCGAAGGCGAGAAGCGCGACGAGCGGAAGGGCCGCGTCCGGAGCCGGATCGACATCCACGTCCAGGCCAGACAGCGGCCCGGCGTTCAGCGGTCCCGTGACCGACAGCAGCGCTCCGTTGTCACCCTCCCAGCTCCAGGTCAGCCGTCCGCCCGCTCTCTGGGCCCACTCGCGAAAAAGGGCGTCAGGCTGCTCGGAGAAGGGGTCGAGGCCTTCCAGCTCCACGTGCCCGTCCGACACGATCGCGCCGGCGATCGCGAAGCAGGCTGCCGAATCGTCTCCGGGAACGACGAACCGCGCGCATCGATAGCCCCCCTCCGCCGCGCTGAAGGGCTCCAGCGTGCGCCGGGTGACCGCCAGGTACGACGCCGAGGACACCGGCCCCTCGATCTCGAGCACGATGGGCTCGGGCGTGAGGCGCGCGATGAGCATCAGCGCCGAGAGGAACTGGGACGAGACGTCTCCGCGGATCTTCACGCTCCCGCCGCGCAGCACGCCCCCGGTGATGCGCAGCGGCAGGCGATCCTCGCTGCCCAGCGGCTCGATGCGGGCTCCCAGCGATCGCAGCGCCGCGATCAGCGGGCCCATGGGCCGCTCGCGCATCCGCGCCGAGCCGTCCAGGACGAAGCGTCCAGGCAGCGCCGCCAGGAGCGCGGTCAGAAAACGGGCGGGAGTTCCCGCGGGTCCGATGTCGATCGTGATCTCGCGATCGACATCCGGAGCGAGCGGACCCGTGACCGTCCACTCTCCTTCGCCGAAAGCGATCCGCGCGCCGAGCGCCTCGAGTGCACGGGCCAGGGCGCGCGTGTCGTCGGCATCGAGCGGGTTTATCAGCACGCTCTCCCCCGGGGCCAGCGCGGCCAGCACCAGAGCGCGGTTCGTCACGCTCTTGGATCCGGGCACGCGCACGCGCCCGATGAGCCTTCCTGGGTGGAAAGCGCGCGCCGCGCTGCTCACGGGGCGCTTTCCGCGAGGGCGAGGGGTCCCAGCTCGCGGCGCACCGCACGATTCGCGCTCTCCTCCTCGATGATCGCGAGCGTGCCGTCGCTCGCGATCTCGAGATGCTTGCGCTCCTCGAGCCACGCCGGAAGCACGCGCGCCACACCGTCCGGCCCTTCGAGCACCCGTTCGAGATGGAAGTGGCCGATGAGCACGGCGTCGTAGCCGGCGCGGCGAGCGCGGCGCCCCTCTTCCAGCAGCTGAGCATCCGGGAGCACTTTCT
>JBDSFL010000575.1:0-2962 GCA_039919545.1 Thermoanaerobaculia bacterium
ATCTCGTCAAGGTGCTGAAGGGCTGGGACGGAAACGCCTCGGCTGATTCCTCGGCCTACCTCGTGGCCGGGGCCCTGCGTCGCAAGCTGCGCGAACGAGCCCTCGCGACCTGGCACGTGGAGAAATGGAGCGGCACGATCTCCGAAGACCTGACGACCGAGCTGGCGCGCGCCGGAGCCGACGCGTTCCCGCGCGCGGGCCTGGGCAGCCGCGAGACGTTCCTGCGCGGCTGCGTGGAGGCTGCGCTGGCCGACCTGGCGAAACGGTACGGGACCGATCGCGCGAAGTGGAGCTGGGGAGACGCCAATCGGATGCAGGTGAAGCATCCGCTCGGCCGCATTCCCGGCCTGGGCTGGATCTTCAACCCTCCGGCCCTCCGCCAGTCGGGCGGGGGCTCCGTCGTGAAGGCGTCGAGCCCGGCATACGGCCAGTCGATGCGCTTCATCCTGGACTGGGGCGCGCCCGAGGCCGCCACCCTCGTCGTGCCGTTCGGCGTGTCGGGGCACGTGGGCTCGCCGCACCGGCTCGATCAGCTTCCGTTCTGGCATGCCGGAGATCCTGCCGGGGAGGCCACGCGGCTCGCTCGACCGGCCGTCGGAACGCTGCTGGAATTCAAACCGTGAGCAGGGCGATCTGCCCCCGAGCAGGACGTCAAGTTTGACGCTCCGCGAGTCGGACACGATAATCCGGCCGCTGTCCGTGATGATGACGACGCTCTCCCCCGACCGCCAGAAAGAGCTCTACCGGTACATGCTCCTGAACCGGCTCGTGGAGGAGAGGCTCGTCAACCTGTATCGGCAGGGGAAAGTGGTGGGCGGGCTCTATCGCTCTCTCGGACAGGAAGCCACCTCGGTCGGCACCGCCTATGCGCTCGACGAGGGAGACATCCTGGCCCCGCTGATCCGCAACCTCGGCGCCACGCTCGTGCGCGGCATCTCCGCGCGCGACGTCATCACCCAGTACATGGCGCGCGGCACCTCCCCGTCTGGCGGGAAAGACTGCAACCTGCATTTCTCCGTGCCCGAGAAGGGGCTCTATTCCCCCATCTCCATGCTCGGCACCCTGATCCCCGTCGTGGCGGGCATGTGCCTCGCCGAGCGGATGAAGGGGAACAACACCGTCGGCATGACGTACATCGGCGACGGCGGCACCTCGGTGGGCGCCTTCCACGAAGGGCTCAACTTCGCCGCCGTGCAGAAGCTGCCGTTCGTGCTCATCGTCGAATTCAACGGCTGGGCCTATTCCACGCCGTACGAGAAGCAGTGCGCCGCGCGCACGCTCGCCGACAAGGCGGTCGGCTACGGCATTCCCGGTGAGGTCGTGGACGGCAACGACGTCTTCGCCACGTACGAGGTGACGAAGAAAGCGGTGGACCGCGCTCGCTCGGGCGGCGGCCCCTCGCTCATCGAGTGCAAGACCTATCGCATGAAGGGGCACGCCGAGCACGACGCGCAGTCTTACGTCGACAAGGCCGACCTCGAGCTCTGGAAGCACCGCGACCCCATCGCGCGCTGCGAGCGCACGCTCGAGGCGAGCGGGGTGATGCTGGAAGCCGAACGGAAATCGATTCTCGAGGACCTGCAGCGCATGGTCGACGAAGACGTCGCGTTCGCCGAGGCCTCGCCCCTGCCTGAACCGTCGCTCGCCTTCAAGGGCGTCTACGCGGACGAGGGCATCGTCGAGCGGGGACGCCGCGGCGTCTTCGTCGGAGCGTTCTGATGGCCGATCCGCGCGTCCACAACGGCTCCACGATCACGCTGGCCCCCGCCGACGAGGCCAAGGCCGTCGGCGCCGAGGTCCTCTACGTGGAGGCGATCCGTCAGGCGCTCTTCGAGGAGATGGAGCGCGACCCGACCGTCTTCGTCCTGGGGGAAGACGTGGGCGCCTACGGCGGCGCGTTCAAGGTGACCGAAGGGCTCATCGACAAGTTCGGCGCGAGCCGCGTCATCGACACGCCTCTCGCCGAAGAGGCCATCGTCGGGGGCGCCATCGGCGCGGCGATGCGCGGCCTCCGGCCGGTCGCCGAGATGCAGTTCATCGACTTCATCTCGCGCGCGTTCGACCTCATCACCAACTTCGCCGCGAAAAATCGCTATCGCACCGGCGTCGGCGTTCCCATGGTCATCCGAGGGCCCTCGGGCGGCGGCGTCCACGGCGGCCCGTTCCACTCGCAGAACCCCGAGATGTACTTCGTGAAGACGCCGGGGCTGAAGGTCGTCGCGCCGGCGACGGCGTACGACGCCAAGGGGCTGCTGAAGGCCGCCATCCGCGACGACGATCCCGTCATCAACCTCGAGCACAAGTTCCTTTACCGCCGGGTGAAAGACTGGATTCCCGCCGAGGATTACATCGTGCCGATCGGCAAGGCGGCGCTGCGACGTGCGGGGAGAGACCTCACCATCGTGACCTATGGGTCGATGCTCTGGACCGCGCTCGATGCCGCGCAAACCCTGTCCGAGATGGGCGTCGAGGCCGAAGTGCTCGACCTGCGCACGCTGCTGCCGCTGGACGAGGACGCGATCCTGGAATCCGTGGCGCGCACCAGCAAGTGCATCGTGCTCCACGAGGACACGCGCACCGCCGGCATCGGAGCCGAGATCGCCGCCACCATCTCGGAGAAGGCCTTCGAGTACCTCGACGGGCCGATCCTCCGGGTGACGGCACCGGACACTCCGGTTCCGTACTCCCCCCCGCTGGAGAAGGCGTTTCTCCCCAACACGAGTACGATCCTGGCGGCCGCGAAGAAGCTCGTGGCCTACTGACGAAACGAAGAACCGATCTGTGCGGGCGTGACCCTTCCCTGAAAACGACGGCTGTCACACCCGGTGAGGCCTGACGGGCCCGACGCAGAATCGATGGATGGAGAAAAACTCATGCCGACGAACGTGATCATGCCGCAGATGGGAGAGTCGATTGCCGAGGGCACGCTCACCAAGTGGCTCAAGAAGGTGGGAGACACGGT
>JBDSFL010000615.1:0-5293 GCA_039919545.1 Thermoanaerobaculia bacterium
GGACGTTTGGACGTGGAGTCTGGGAGATCGGTCCGCTGACGGGAGCGGTGGCCTCCGTCGTCCCCCATGGGGCGCCGCTGGCGGCGCCTTCGGCCAATTTCACCGTCGCCACCGTGAACCCTCGCCCGCTCCGGCGCGTCACGTTTCAGGATGCCTCCAGCGGTATTCCCGCTTCGTGGAAATGGGCGTTCGGAGACGGCGGCACCTCGTCGCTCGAGGAGCCGACGCATGTGTACGCCTCCGCCGGCACGTTCAATGTCGAGCTCACGGCCACGAACGCGAGCGGCGTGAGTCGAGTGACCAAACCCATCACGGTGGCCTACCCGAACACGGGCACGGGAGACGCGCTGACGTATCTCATCCCGGTCGTCCTGACTGCCCAGGGACAGGGTGGCAGCGCCTTCGCAACGGAGCTGACTCTGGGCAACCGCTCCGGCCGGACGCTGAACCTCACGTTTCGGTTCCTGGCCACCGGCGGCTTCTCAGGCGTGAGCACGTTCTCCCTCCCCCCTGGCCAGGTGGTCTACCCCGATGTCTTCGCCTTCCTCAGAGATTTCACCGGGCTGTCGGTGCCTGCCGGCTCGACCGTCGGCTCGCTGCGCATCGAGGTGCGGGGCGCGGACGACCTCGCCCAGTTCGGCGCGGCCGTGCGGGTCACGACCCCTCCGAACACGGACCAGCAGGCCCAGGGAATCGGCGGACGATTCGGATTGTCGTTTCCCGCCGTCCCGCTCACGACGGCCGCCTCGAAGGAAGCCGTCATCTACGGTTTGCAGGAAACGTCGGCCACGGGGCAGCCCGGAACGCGATCGAACGTGGCTTGCGTCCATGCGGGCGCGGGTTCGCTGGGCGAGCTCCGTCTCGAGCTGAGCTATCACGACGGAGACACGGGGAAAGAGAGCGCTCAGAAAGACACCCTGACGCTCGCCCCGTTCCAGTTCTCGCAGCGCACGCAGCCGCTGGCGGCGCGTGGGATCAAGCACGGATGGGCCACGGTGAAGAGAACCGGCGGGAACGACCAGTTCTTCTGCTACGGCGTGCTGAACGACAACGTCAACAGCGACGGCTCGTTCGTGCCGATGCTGACGACCGATGCGCCGTCTCCGATCACGCAGGTCATGATCCCCGTGATCGTCGGAACGGACACGTTCAAGTCCGAGCTGACGATCGCGAACCGCTCCAAGTCGAACCTGGACGGCACCTTCGCCGTCGTCTTGACGGCGAACGGACATGTGGAGTTCGGCTCGTTCGAGGTGGACGCCGGGCATCAGCTCACGGTTCCGGATGTGGTGGCCGAGCTCCGAAGCGCCGGGCTGAACCTGCCGAATGGCAGCGTGGCCACGATGGCGATCTCGTTCGAGAAGGACGAGGCAGACGACTCGCCTTCCGATGACGGTGTTCCCACCATCTCGTCCAGCGATGCGTATGCGGGTGTCAGGACGTACGCCTCCCGATCGGGAGGCCTCTTCGGGCTGGCGTACGGGCAGGTGCCGCTCGGAGCGGCTGCCGACTCCGAAGCGTACGTGTACGGACTTCAGCAAAGCGGCACGCAGGGAGCGGATGGGGGAACGCGATCGAATCTCGCCGTCCTTCATGCGCTGGGAGGGGGTGAGGAAGTGCTGCAGCTCGAGGTGACATACTTCGGTCCGAACGGTCAGGAGCTCGGCAAGGACAGGAGCTGTTCGCCGTGCTCGCTCAAGCCGGGACAGCTGAAGCAGTTCAACGCGCCTCTCGACGGGAAGAACGGCTTCACCGTTCCCCAGGGGTATGCGCGCATCCGGCGCCTGTCGGGCTCGGATCAATTCATCGCCTACGGAGTCTTGAACGACCAGGCCAACAACGATGGAAGCTATGTGCCGATGACGATGCCGTGAGCGCTCCACCGAGTTCGTGCGGTCTCTCGCTGCACCAACGTGAGGCTACCGAGGGCCGCCACGGGCAACCTGCGCGCTCGACTGCGCTGGCTATGCGCGGCCCCGCTGCACTTTCGACCGATCTGCGTAATCCGGATGCGGGGGCGACTCGCTCCGCGGCTCGGTCGTCGCAGGGGGTTCTGGGAATTTCTGCTGGGGGCATGGGAACGAGAGGGGTTGCTGGTCTTGGAGCACGCTCACTAGCCTCCAGACCGATCTCCTTCGAGCATTCTTCGAGAGACAGGCCGGGTTCTACCTGACAGGCGGTGCTGCTCTTGCAGGCTTCTATCTCGGACTTCGCACGACGGAGATGAGCGCTGCGATCAGGTGTCGTTCCTGGATGGGTATGCTCGGGCGTTCGCGCACTCTGGCGGGCTGCCACTACGGATGGCCTACGACAACTTGACTGCAGCAGTGAAGCGGCGCGGGCCAAGCGCGAGCCGACCGATCGGATGAAGGCTCTGTGCAGCCATTACTTTTTGAAGCCTGCTTTGCGCGGCCTGGCGAAGGGCACGACAAACGGGGCGCAGCATGTTGCCTCTCTCTGTCCCGCGAGGCGCGAGACTGATTGCTGATGCATCGCTCGACCCCACCTTCGACCGATCTGGGAATCCCGATGCCGGTCCGATCAGACACACGCGAGCTTCAGTAACCTCGGCACGGCCAAGAGCCTCTCGTCCGCGGTGACGAGCGTGAGGCCATTCACGATCGCCGTGGCGGCGATGAAACGATCGGCTGGATCCTGATGCGAAAGCGGGACGTTGCGACTCTCGATCGCGATCTCACGGGTCAGGGGCGCGTCGCGCAGGGTACCGGGCGCCGCGAGCGCGGCCTCGACCCATGCGGTCACCGGACGATCGAGCTTGATGGCTCCCTTTTCCGAGAGGATGAGTAGCTCCCAGACACTGACGGGAGAGAGCCATAGTTCATTCTTCCGGGAGGACAGGGCCGCCCCCACTCTCTTCGAGAGCCGGGATGGGCTGGCCACACTCCAGATCCAGATGTGCGTATCGAGCAGGAGCTTCACCGTTTCAGGACCTCCCACTCGGAGGCGCTTCGAGCCGGTGAAACGATGTCCCCCACGATCTCCACGGATCCTTCCAGGCGGCCGAGCCACTTCGCGGCGCGAACAGGACCGGGTGGCGGAACGACCTCGGCGACCGGGACGCCGAGTCGCGTCACCACGACGGACCGGCCGGAACGCTTGACCTCGGCCAGGATCGCGAGGCAGCGTGCCTTGAACTGAGAGATCGGAATGGTGTCCATGGTGATGATTGGACCATGGTCAACGACCATGGTCAACGGAGGTTCCGGGCCGAGAAGCGCCACGAGAGCAATGACCACGGCTCTGGCGACGATAAGGCTGCTCGAGATTGTCCGGTTCTGAATGTCTCTGATGGGCACACCCCGAGCTCGGCTACCGCGCGGCCGTCCGAGTCACGGTTTGGGGCGAAGCGGGTGCCTGCGCCATCACCCGGAGGGTGGATCCCGCCGCCTCGTCGTGACTCTTGCAAGACGAAAGTATGACTATCACCCTTTAGGTGACTTGACATATACAAGTATCGCGCCTACCTTATGCTCACGGTCGAGAAACCGTGATCGTCTATTTCGCCGAGAGCCGCCTGGAGGCGCTCTACGTTTCCGGCAGGGGAGCCGGAAAGTTTCCTGAACCCGTGGTCAATTCGTTCTTGAGGCGCGTCCGAGCGCTCGAGGCCGCCCTCGATGATCGCGACCTGCGTGCGCAGAAGAGTCTCCACTTCGAGGCGCTCAAGGGAAAGAGTTACGGCGGAAGACATTCGGTGCGCCTGAACGAGAAGTGGCGCCTCATCATCGAAATCACCGGTGCCGGGGCTCAGAGGTCGGTCACCATCCACGAGATCTCGAACCACTATGGAGACTGAAAAAATGTCCACGCCGGCGCCGCGCCCGTTCCGTCCCGTCAAGCCTGGCGAGCTGCTCCAGGAGGAGCTGGACGAGCGTGGCTGGACTCAGGCGGACTTCGCCGCGATTCTCGGTCGCCCGCTGCAGGCCGTGAACGAGATCATCGGCGGGAAGAAGGCCATCACCGCGGAGACGGCGGTGGCGCTGTCGAAGGCGCTCGGCACCTCCGCGGAATACTGGCTCCACCTCGATTCTCTCTACCGGCTCGATCTGCTTCACGCCAGGAGTCCGGTCGCCGAGGAAGACATCGCGCGACGGGCGAAGGTATTCACGGCCGTTCCGGTGAAAGAGCTCCTGAAGAGGCGCTGGCTCACGGTCGCGAACCCGAAAGATTCCCGGCAGCTCGAGCGCGCGGTGTGCGACTTCCTTCAGGTGAAGACTCTCGACCAGAGGCCGGACCTGCTCCTGGCGGCTCGCCGCGGACGCCCCGAGGATCCGCAGAACGCGAGCCTCGTCGCCTGGGTCTGCCATGCCCGGGCCCTGGCGCGACGGCAGAAGGTGGGCCCTTATCGCCAGGCCGCCGCGCGTCCCGCGGCTGCCATGCTGCCGCGGCTCTCGGCCGAGGAAGGCGGCGTGGCTCAAGTGCGAGAACGGCTCGCCCAGCTCGGAATCCGCTTCGTGATCGCCGCCCCTCTTCCGAGCACGCGGGTCGACGGAGCCGCCTTCTGGCTCGATGCGAAATCCCCGGTGATCGCGCTGTCCCTTCGTTACGACCGTGTCGACTGGTTCTGGTTCACGCTCCTGCACGAGCTCGCCCACATCGTCTCGGGCCACGCGAAAGGGGAGACACGCATCGATGACGCGCTGGTGGGGCGGGACCGGGACGAGTCTCCTGCGGCGAGAGGCTCCGACGAAGCCGCCGCCGATGCGCTCGCCAGCGAATGGCTCCTGCCACACGAGAAGCTGCACGCATTCGTCGAGGCGACGAAGCCGTACTTCTCGCGTCAGAGCGTGGTCGATTTCGCCGCCTCGCTCGGAGTTCATCCGGGAGTCGTCGTGGGGCGCCTCCAGCACGACGGCCTCGTCCCGTGGACCTACTTCCGCAGCCATCTCGGTCCCGTCCGTTTTCAGATCGACGATTCCCCGCCGGCCTCCGGATCCCGGCGGCCGAGATGAATCGCGCCGTTGCCAGGCTGCGCCAGGAAGCGCTGGGCCTCGCGCTGCTCGCGGTCGCACTCGTCTTCAATGCCGTGCACCTGCTGGGTGAGGCACGCGTCAGCGCGCTCCCGCTCAACGACGACGTCTTCCACGCCGTCGCCTCGCAGCGCCTCGGCGAGGCCATTGCGGCCGGGGAGCCCTTCCTCGATCCTTGGCTTGCCGACTGGGGCCTCGGATTTCCCGTGTGGCGGAGCTACCAGCCGCTGCCGCATCTCGTGGCCGCGCCATTCGTCGTCTCCGCGTCTGCGGAGCGAAAGAACGTGGTCTTCGCGCGCGTCGCG
>JBDSFL010000287.1:0-4837 GCA_039919545.1 Thermoanaerobaculia bacterium
CGTCGCGCCGCCCGCAGCGCCAGATGCCAGCAGCAGCACCGTGTCGTTCGTGGAGGTGTCGCCGTCCACCGAGACCGCATTGAAGCTCTTCGCGACGGCCTTCTTCAGCGAGCGCGCCAGGAACTCCGGTGTGGCGGCCGCGTCCGTCATCACGAACGCGAGCATGGTCGCCATGTTCGGGTGAATCATCCCGGCGCCCTTGGCGAAGCCGACGATCTGGACCCGCTGCCCCTGCACCGTCACGCTCGTGCGGGAGACCTTGGGTCCCACATCCGTCGTGAGAATCGCCTGCGAGACGGCGTCGAGTCCCGAGGGCGACAGCCGCGCCTTGGCATCCGGGAGCGCCGCACGCACCTTTTCGTCCGGCAGGACGACGCCGATCACGCCCGTCGAGGCCAGGAAGACCTCGTGCTCGGCGCAGGCGAACAGCTCGGCCGCGCGCGAGCGCACGCGGCGCGCGGCATCCATGCCCTCATCGCCCGTGATCGCGTTCGCGCAGCCCGCGTTCACCACCACGGCCCTCACGCGGCCGCGACTCTTCTCGAGCGCGGCGCGAGAGAGAACCACCGGTGCGGCCTGAAAGCGGTTCTGCGTGAAGACGGCGGCCGCATTGGCCCCGGCTTCGACCACGATCACCGCGAGGTCGGCACTGTCTTTCTTCCGGATGCCGGCCCGCACGCCCGCGGCCAGGAAACCCCGCGGCAGCTTCATGCTGTCCCCTTGCGGGCGGCCGTGATCCGCCGCAGCGCGGCGCGCGCCGCCTTGCGGACCTTCGCGGGTGCCGTTCCGCCGAGCACCGTTCGAAGAGAAAGCGCGCGCCCCACGTGAAGCGACTTCAGATCATCCACGGTCACCTCCGCATCCGGTCCCAGCGCCGCGAGCGACTTCCCCGCTTGGGTCGCTGCCGCCACGCGCTTGCCGACGATGTCGTGCGCCTGGCGGAACGGCACACCGCGGGCAGCGAGCGCGTCGGCGAGCCCGGTGGCGAGCAGACGGTCGTCCGACGCCTCGCGCTCCATGCGCGCGCGGTCGAGCTTCAAGCCAGCCATCAGCGCGTCCAGCGCCGGCAGCGCCGTGGCCAGCGTGGCGCGCAGCCGGAACGCCGGCTCCTTGTCGAGCTGCAGGTCCTTGTCGTACGCGAGCGGAAGCCCCTTCAGGATCGCGAGCAGCCCGGTCAGGTCGCCAATGGCACGGCCCGCGTGCCCGCGCACCAGCTCGAGCACGTCGGGATTCTTCTTCTGAGGCATGCGCGACGAGCCGGTGGCGAGCGCGTCGGGTAATTCCACGAAGGCGAACTCGTCCGAGGAATAGACGATGAGGTCTTCCGCGAGGCGGGAGAGATGGACGAGAAGCAGGCTCCCTCCGAAGAGGTACTCGGCCAGCGCGTCGCGATCGGAGACACCGTCGAGCGAGTTGCGCGTGGCGCGCGCGAACCCGAGCGCGCGGGCCAGCGCGGGCCGGTCGATGGGGACGGGCGTGCCCGCCAGCGCGCCGGAGCCGAGCGGGCACTCGTCGGCGCGCCCGAGCGCGGCCGCGAAGCGATCCGCGTCGCGCAGGAGCATCTCGACGTAGCTCAGCGCCCAGTGCCCGAACGTGATCGGCTCGGCACGCTTGAGATGCGTGTAGCCGGGCATCGCGGTGCCCGCCTCCTTCTCGGCGCGCGTGGCCAGCGTATCGGCGAGCCCGAGCGTCAGGTCGCCTGCCTCCCGCAGCGCGGCCTTGAGATAGAGGCGAAGGTCGGTCGCGACCTGATCGTTCCGCGAGCGTCCGGTGTGCAGCTTTCCGGCGAGCGGGCCCAGGCTCTGGGCGAGCGTCGCCTCCACGTAGGAGTGGACGTCCTCATGCGTGCCCGTTTCGGGCAGGACGTCGAGCGGAATGGCGCGCAGCGCTTTTTGCAGCTTTCGCACTTCCGTCGCGTTCAAGGCGCCGGCGTCGCCGAGCGCCGCGGCCCACGCGATGGAGCCGGTCACGTCCTGCGCCAGGAGCGCCTTGTCGAACGCGAACGAATCGTTGAAGCGCTTCAGCACGTCGGCAGGCGGCTGGGTGAAGCGGCCGCCCCACAGGCTGCGCGCCTGAAGCGGACCCGCTTTCGCGCGCCCGCTCCCGGCGCCTGGGCTGGCCGCCAGCCCCTTCTTCACCGTGAACCCGCGATCACCGCCTGATACGGCACGGGCGACATCCGCTTGCGACCGCGCGTGGGCAGACCGAAGAGGTGGATGAAGCCCGCCGCGTCCTCGGCGGTGTAACCGGTCATGTCGAACGAGGCCAGGCTCGCCGAGTAGAGCGCGTACGGCGACGTCCGGCCCACGATGGTCGCCGTGCCCTTGAACAGCTTCAGCGTAGCGGTGCCGGTCGTGGTCTCGGCCAGCTTCTCGACGAACGCGTCGAGCGCCTCCTTCAGCGGCGAGAACCACTGTCCGAAGTACACCAGCTCGGCATACCGCGCGGCCATGCGCTCCTTCTCGTGCGCGCTGTCCCGATCGAGCGTGAGCGACTCCACGGCCTTGAGCCCCTGCACGAGCAGCGTTCCGCCGGGCGTCTCGTACACGCCGCGCGACTTGATGCCGATGAGCCGGTTCTCGACGAGGTCGACGCGGCCGACGCCGTGGCGTCCGCCGATGACGTTCAGCTTCTCGATGAGCGTGGCGGGCGAGAGCCTCTCGCCGTTCACCGCGACGGGGCTCCCCGCCTCGAAATCGATCGTGACCCGCTCGGGGACGTCGGGCGCCTTCTCGGGATCGGCCGTGAGCCGGAACATCGATTCCTCCGGCTCGAAGCCCGGCTCCTCGAGCGGGCCCCCCTCGTGCGAGATGTGCCAGAGGTTGCGGTCGCGGGAGTAGGGATCCTTCTTCGTGACGGGCACGGGGATGCCGCGCGCGGCCGCGTAGTCGATGGCGTCTTCGCGCGAGACGATGCTCCACTCGCGCCAGGGCGCGATGACGCGCAGCTCGGGCGCCAGCGCCTGATAGGCCAGCTCGAAGCGCACCTGGTCGTTCCCCTTGCCCGTGCAGCCGTGCGCGAGCGCATCGCACCCCGTCTGCAGGGCGACCTCCACCTGCTTGCGCGCGATGAGCGGACGCGCGGTGGCGGTGCCCAGGAGGTAATCGTGCTCGTAGATCGCTCCCGCCTTCAGGACGGGAAAAAGAAAGTCCTTGGCGAATTCCTCTCGCACGTCGAGCAGATGGAAATCGCTCGCGCCCGTCTGGTAGGCCTTCTCGGCGAGACCGGCCGTCTCTTCGCGCTGCCCGACATCGACCGCGACCGCGACGACCTCGCAGCCGTAGTTCTCCTTCAGCCACGGGATGATGACGGACGTATCCAGCCCGCCCGAATAGGCGAGCGCGACCTTCTTCACGGGGATCTTCGAACGGCTCATGGCTGTGGCTCCTTCAGGATTTCATCCAGGGTGTCGACGAACGCGTCGAGCGCGCTCTTGGGAATGACGAACGGAGGGAGAAGGCGCAGCACCTTCTGGCGCGCGGTGCCGACCACGAAACCCTTTTCGAGGAGCCGCTTGGCGACGGGCCCCGCGAGCCGGTCGAGCTCGAGGCCCCAGATGAGACCCGCGCCGCGCACGTCGACGATGGCGGGATTCCTCTTCTTCGCCTTCTCGAGGCGGCGCCGGAACCACGCTCCGAGGTCCGCCACTTTTTCGACGAGCTTCTTCTCCTCCAGCTCGCAGAGAAACTCGTAGCCGAGCCGGCACGAGACGGGATTGCCACCGAACGTCGTCCCGTGATGCCCCGGCTTCACGAGGCCGTCGAGCGCGGGGCCGATGAGAACGGCGCCCAGCGGCAGCCCGCCGCCGAGCGGCTTGGCGAGCGTGACGAGATCCGGGACGACGCCGGAATTCTGGAAGGCGAAGAGCTTGCCGGTACGGCCCAGGCCGCACTGGATCTCGTCGAACACCAGGAGCGCGCCGACACGATCGGCGCTGCGGCGCGCCGCCTGCAGGAATTCGGTCGTGAGCGGGATGATTCCCCCCTCACCCATGATCGGCTCGAGGAAGATCGCGGACGTCTCGTCCGTGACCGCGGCCTCCAGCGCCGCCGCGTCGTTGGGCGGAACGAAGGCCACGCCGGGCAGCAGCGGGAGGAAAGGGGTGCGGTAATCGTCGTGCCCCGTGAGCGAGAGCGCGCCCATGGTGCGCCCGTGAAAGCTCTCCTGCAGCGAGACCATTCCGCTGCGCCCCGGGTTCTTCAGGCGTGCGAACTTGATGGCGGCCTCGTTGGCTTCCGTCCCGCTGTTGCAGAAGAACACGCGCGAAAGCCCCGACAGGTGCACCAGCTTGTCGGCGAGGAGCCCCTGGTTCGGGTGGAAGAAAAGATTCGAGACGTGAAGGAGGTTCCTCGCCTCCTCGCGCATCGCCTTCACCAGGCGGGGATGCTGGTATCCCAGCGCATTCACCGCGATGCCGGCCAGGAGATCCCAGTAGGACTTCCCGTCCGCATCCTCGATGCGCGCGCCCTTCCCCTTGCGCGGATGAAACGCCGTGCGGGCGTAGGTGCCGAGAATTCGCGAGGCATCGAGCGCCTCGACCTGGGACTTGGACTCAGGCTGCGACAAGGATCGTTCCTCCCAGGCCGTTCGCCAGAACGGACTCGTGACGTTTCGGGCCGGCGATGACGATCTCGTGCACGCCGCCTTCCAGCGCCGCGAGACAGGCATTCAGCTTGGGCCGCATGCCCCCCTTCACCACGTCGGACTGCAGAAGCTCGCGCGCCTGCGCGGGTCCGATGCGTTCGACGAGGTTTCCTTGGGCGTCCAGAAGCCCCTCCACGTCGGTGAAGAAGACGAGGCGGCGCGCCTTCAGCGACACCGCCAGCGACGCCGCGGC
>JBDSFL010000650.1:0-13110 GCA_039919545.1 Thermoanaerobaculia bacterium
AGGAGCCCTCGCGCCCAGCCCGGTAGCGCAACGTCGAAGAGCGCGAACAGCGGGCGCGCATCGCGGCACTTCGCGGCCAGGTGGCCGGCCAGCCGCGAACCCTTCATATCGAAGCGCGCGGGGGCGACGTCGAAGCGTCCCCACCACGCCCGCGGACCTCCGGTGCCCTCGCCCTCGGCCACGACGTCTTTCAGCTCGAGAAACGTGCCGCTCAGCTCGGCTACGCCTCGCCGAAAATCGAGCGCGGGCACGTTCAGCGCACCGCGCACGGAGCCGTTCAGTCGCACCTTGTCGAGCTGAACTCCAGCATGCGCGAAATCGAACTCGAACGCCGCGGAACCGGCTCCGTCCTCTAACGACAGCGCGAGCGCGAGCGGTCCTTTCCCCTGGCCGAAGCGCGGAGCACCCGGACCCTTCACGAGCGTGTTGGCGAAGACGAGATCGTGCGTCTCTCCGGAGAGCGCGGCCTTGCCCGTCATGATCTTCCAGATCTCGTTGGCCGGATATTCGGCCACCTGGAAGTGCGGCACCCGCGCCTCGACGGTTCCGTGAAACGGACCTGCCACGTTCTTCTTTCCGAGGTCGAGGGTTCCCGGCGCGAGGGTGAGCTTCGCCGGGTAGACCTCGCCCTCGTGCTGCGGCCAGAGGAAGAACCCTCCGGTCAGCGTGCCGCTTCCCTGGTAGTGGAAATCGTCCACCCAGATCTCCTTCACGCCGAGCAGGGAGAGCCGTCCGATGTGGATTTTCCAGAGCTTCTCCAGCTCCTCCTTGCTGGGCTCGGGTCGGGGCGGGCCGGCGACGGGAGGATCCGCGAATCCCGCGATCGGCGGATTGTCTTTCGCGCGCGCGAGCGTGGACGGCGTGTCGAGCTCCTTCGGCGTGAGGCGCTCGCGCAACCGGAAAGCGAAACCAGAGCCCGTGAGGGTTCGCACATGAAACCGCTTCGACCGGAGCGCGGGGAGATCGACGTCGATGCGGGCATCCTCGATCGTGGCCAGCCATTCCACGCCCGTGTCGCGGCTCCGCACGAAGACGCCGCGGAGGTGGATCCGGCCCGGCCAGCGCGACGAGGCCTCGGTGTAGTCGATGAACGTGTGGTCGGGCTCCGCGTTGATCTGCCGGCGGAGCCAGGAGGTGGAAAGCAGCACGTTCGTGGCCGCGATGAGCGTGACGAAGCCCGCCACCAACAGCGCGAGCAGAACGATGCCGGCAACCAACCCTCGTTTCACGCTTCGGCTCGTTTCAAGCGTCGGCTGTTTTCACACGTGGGCTCGTTTCCGGCGTCCGTTCGTTTCACGCATCGGCTCGTCTTCACTCTTGTCCTCCCGCAAGAGCCAGGCCACCGAGGAGAGAACCTGCATTCCACGGCGCCTTGGCGGCAGGCTTGTTGGCGCCGCGCTCGGAGCCTGGCATCCTCGCGCCCCATGAGGCCGCCCGAACCGATCGTCTCCCGGCTGGGCAGCGCTTTTTTTCCGGTCTGGTTTCCCTTCTTTCGCTGGCTTTCCGTGCGCATGGATCCCGATTGGATTGCACGCCTTGCCGACATCACCATCGAACGCGCCATCTGGGGGCGAGAGAGCGTGCGTGACGCGATTCTCGAGAACCACGCGCACGTGCTCGGCCGGCCGGTGACCGATGGGCGGGTCGAGGCCTCGGCCCGCGAGATGATCTCGCGCCACTCGCGGCAATGGATCGACCTGCTGCGCTACTCGGGACGGCCGGACATCGACCCGCACACGCTCGTCTCCGAGCACATCGGCGAAGAGGAGCTCCTGGCGGCCCAGCGCGCGGGCGTGGGAGGCATCCTGCTCACGGCCCACGTCGGCAATTTCGAGCTGGGCGGGCTGTTCCTGCGCGAGCTCGGCCTCGACCTTTTCGCCGTGTACGTTCCCGATCCCTCGCCCGCCGTCGAGCGGCATCGCGCCTTCGCCCGCGCGGAGCTGGGCGTGAAGGGAATCGCGGTGACGTCCTCACCCTTCGCGTTCCTGCCGATGCTGCGCGCGTTGAAGCAGAACAGCTTCCTGGCCATGCAGGGGGATCGTGATTTCTCCGGTACAGGACGCCCGCTCCCCTTCTTCGGTGAGACTGCCCGTTTCCCCATCGGACCCTTTCGCCTGGCCCAGACCTCCGGCGCGCCGCTCTTTCCGGTCTTCGTGCTGCAGGATTCCGACGGTCTTTATCGCACGGTGGTCGAGCCGCCGATCCGGCTCGGCAACCTGGGAACGGAAGCGGAGAAGGAGGCAGCTCTCACCGCGGCCATGCAGCACTTCGTCGCGATCCTCACGCGCACGATCCGCCAGGACCCCACGCAGTGGTACCTCTTCACGCGCTTCTTCAGCTGACGCGAGGCTCGTCTTTTCAGCTGACGCGAGGCTCGTCGCTCTCCGCGATCACGACGACGCAGGTCGACCCGTCGGGATCGCGCGCGACCACGAGCGCGGCACTCCCCTCGCCCGCGCGGATCCGGCGAACCGCTTCCACCACGGCGACGGGACCCGCCGCCGCGAAGAGCTCCTGCCCCGGCGCCATCGCGCGCGGCCGCGAAACCCACGAGAGCGGCGAAAGCCCGCGCTCGAGCGCGGGACCGAACGCCGGCTCCAGAGGGAGCGAGGCGATGCAGAGCTGGCGGGGCTCACGCCGGTTCGGGAGCGAGGCGCACCCGTCGAACTCCGCGACCCAGGCGACGAGACGCTCGGCCGCTCGGCCCGCGTCCGGCTCGAAGAAGAGCGTCCCGCCGTCGAGCCGCGGACCGCTCGGTCGCTCCGGGTCCTGCGGCGAGAGCACCAGGGCCGCGGCCGCCTCCTGCGCCTCGATGCCAGAAGCCGCCTCGCCGTAGCGCGACCTCTCCTCTCGCCACGCCTGGCGCATCGCCTCGTGCAGGCCCTCGCCCCCGCCGGCCACCACGCGGTCGGCCGTTCCGTCTTGCACGAAAGTGGCGGCGACGAGGAGCGCCTCGAGCCCCGCGCAGCGCCCGGAGACGACGACCTCCGAGACGCCACCCAGGCCCCACGCGATGGCCAGCTCGCCGTTCACGGCGTTGTGGACGGTCTGCGCGAAGAGACCCGGGCTCAGCTCGTCCGAGCGCGTCGTCGTGGCGACGAGAAGCGCGTGGTCGGTCACGCTGTCGCGGCAGCCGAACGACGTGCCGAAGACGATTCCGGACCGTGCGGGGTCGTGCGCGGGTCCGCATGCCCCCGCGGGTCGCGCGGCCTCGGCTTCCCGCAACGCGAGGCTTCCCGCGAAGAATCCGAGGCGGCCGAAACGATCCATGCGCCGCAAGCGGCCCGGATCGATACCAGAAATATCCAGCGCCCCCTCGACGTCTTCGGCCAGCCCCGTCCCCGTGATCGCGATCCGCGGAGACGGCAAGGTCACGCGCGTTCCAGGACGAGCGCGGCGTTGGTGCCCGCGAAGGCCGACGAGGTGGAGGCTGCGAACGAGAGCGGGGCCGCGAGGATTCGCGAGGATCCCGCCACGACGTCCATCTCGAACGCGGGATCGATCTCCACGAGATTCGCGGTGGGCGGGATGAGCCCGTGGCGCAGCACCAGAGTCGTCATCACGGCTTCCAGCGCTCCGGCCGCGCCGAGCGTGTGACCCAGTGCGCCCTTGATCGAGTTCGTCGGCACGCTGGCGATGCGCTCACCGAACACGCGCCGCAGCCCGGCCGCCTCCATCCGATCGTTGTACGGGGTCGCCGTGCCATGCGCGCTCACGAACCCGATCGCGTCTGCTCCGACGCCGGCCTTTCCCAGCGCGGCCTCGAGGGCGTGCACGAGGCCTTCGCCCACGGGCGAGGGCCTCGTCATGTGATGGGCGTCGCTCGCCGAGGAGTAGCCGCGGACGAGAGCCAGGATCGAGCCGCCTCGCCGCCGTGCGCCCTCCAGCTCCTCGAGCAGCACGAAGCCCGCCCCTTCCCCGAGGCCGAGTCCGTCGCGCCGGTGATCGAACGGGCGCACGGTCGTCGTCGAAAGCGCCCGCAGCGAATCGAAACCGGCGAACACGAACTCGGAGAGCGCGTCGTATCCCCCCGCCAGCACCTGGTCGGCCTCGCCGCGACGGATCAGCTCGGCACCCACGCCGATGGCCGCCGTCCCCGAGGCGCACGCGACCGAGAGCGTGAGAGCAGGTCCGCGCGCGCCGGTGCGCAGCGCGAGAAGGCGCGTGGCCGACGAGATGGACGACTGCTGAAGCTCGTCTTTCGGGCGTTCTCCCCCGTGTCCGTTTCGTGAGAGCCAGCTCGTCCAGAGACGGTTGCCGCCGAGAGAGGTACCCAGCACCACGCCCGCGCGCGGACCGCCGAAGGTGGCGGAGACGGGGCCGAGCGCCTCCGCCCCGGCGGCGAGCGCGAGCCGGTGTCCGCGCTCCAGGACGACGCCCTGCGGATCCGGCGGCACGAGCGGAACCTCGGCCGCGCAGCGGGCCTGATAGCGGCTGGGATCGAAGAGCGTGACCGGGGCGAGTGCGCTCTCCCCGAGCAGCAGCGCCCGCCAGAGACACTCCACGCCGAGGCCGAAGGCTGTGACGGCACCCAGGCCGGTGATTGCCACCTCTCGCGAGGGGCTCGTCCGTGGGCGGAAATCCATGCGGGAAAGATACTCCCCGAAAGGCGCCCGTGGTAATCCCCCGCGCGCGCCCTCAGGCATGGCCTCGCGCGCTCCCTCCCGGGACGGGCCGTTATAATCCGCCCTTCGCGCGCGTCCTGGCGTGCCGACCACTCAGCATGCAATACCCCGACGTCTTCGTCCTCGGCTCGGCGCGTACGCCCATCGGGCGCTTCGGCGGCGCCTTCGCCTCGCTCTCCGGCCCCGAGCTGGGCGCTCCGGCGGCCATCGCCGCGCTGGAACGCGCCGCGGTGCGCGCGGACGAAGTGGACGAGGTGGTGTTCGGGCACGCGCGCCAGGCGGGAAACGGCCCGAACCCCGCGCGACAGGTGGGGCGCCGCGCGGGGCTGCCCGACGCGGTGCCGGCGTTCACGGTGAACCAGGCCTGCGCGTCGTCTCTGAAGGCCATCATTCTTGGCGCCGACGCGATCCGCCTCGGGCGCGCGCGCCGCGTGCTGGTGGGAGGGCACGAGGCGATGTCGCGCACGCCCTACCTCCTGGAGCGCGCGCGCTGGGGCCTGCGGATGGGGAATGCCGAGGTGGTGGACGGCATGTGGAGGGACGGTTTCTACTGTCCGCTTTCCGAGCAGCTGATGGGCGAGACGGCCGAGACGCTCGCCAACGAGTCCGCGATTTCGCGCGAGCGCCAGGACGCCTTCGCGCTCGAATCGCAGCAACGCGCCGCGCGCGCGATCAAGGCGGGGCGCTTCGACGAGGAGATCGTCCCGGTCTCCGTATCGGTGTCCGAGTCGAAGGGACGCGCCGACACGCTCGTCGGGAAGGATGAGCATCCGCGGGGCTCGACCGACCTCGCCTCGCTGCGCAAGCTATCGCCCGTCTTCCGCGCCGACGGCACCGTGACGGCGGGAAACTCCTCGGGCATCACCGACGGCGGCGCGGCGCTCGTGCTCGGCGGCCAGGCCGAGGCCGACGAGGCGCGGCGGCGCGGTTCCGCTCCCTGGGCGCGGCTGCTGGATGCGGTGGTCGTCGGCGTGGATCCCGCGCGCATGGGGATCGGCCCCGTTCCCGCCGTGCGCGCGCTGTTCGAGCGCACCGGTCTCGCGCTCGACGACTTCGGCCTGATCGAGCTGAACGAGGCGTTTGCCGCCCAGGCGCTCGCCTGCGTGGACGAGCTGGGGCTCGATGTGGCGCGCGTGAACGTGAACGGCGGGGCCATCGCGCTCGGTCACCCCATCGGGGCGACGGGGGCACGCATCTGCGTCACCCTGCTCCACGAGATGCGGCGGCGAGGCGAGCGCCGCGGCCTGGCCACGCTCTGCGTCTCCGGAGGCATGGGAGTTGCTGTGGCATTCGAGCTCCTGGATCGATCTGCCTGATTTGCCGCACCAAGTGAGCCCGTGTCCATGAAGATCCTCATCGCAAGCGACGGCCGCCAGCCGAACGAGTTCTACCGCGGGTCGCTCCTGTGCGCGGGAGCGCTACCCGAAGAGGTGAGCGTGGTCTGCCCCGGCGACCCGGTTCCGGAGCATTTCGACGGGCTCCTCATCGCCGGCGGCTCCGACGTGGACCCCTCGCACTACGGCGAGGCCGCGTCGCACTCGGTGGACGTGAACTCCGCTCGCGACGCGCTCGACTTCCAGCTCTTCGCGGCGGCCGAGCGAAGGTCCCTTCCGATCTTCGGAATCTGCCGCGGGATGCAGATGATCAACGTAGCGCTCGGCGGGACACTTTGGCAGGACCTCCCTTCCGAACGGAACCGCGGGCTCGAGCACGATTTCGATCGCGCGCATTTCGATCCCGCGCATTCGGCGCACACGATCAAGTCCGTCGCCACGGGCTCCTCACCGGTTGCCACGCTCTTTCGCGGCGCGGGCGAGTTCATCGTGAACTCCCGGCATCACCAGGCGGTGAAGGATCTCGCCGCCGGGCTACGCGCCATCGGCGGCTCGCCGGACGATCTCGTGGAGGCCTACGAGCGTACGGACGGCGCCTACCTCGCGGCGGTGCAGTGGCATCCCGAGAACCTCGTCGGCGATCCTTTCCAGAAGGCGCTGCTCCAGACCTTCCTCGATGCCTGCCGCGCCGAGGCGCGCCGCGCGGTGCACCTCGACCCGCCTCCCATCGAGGTGAGCCTCGAGGGGCGCATCGCCGTCGTGCGCATCAACCGTCCCGCCAAGAAGAACGCCTTCGCCGGAACGATGCGCGAGATGCTGGCCCGAACGATCGAGGCGCTCGGACAGGACGCCACCGTCCCGGCCATCGTGCTCACGGGCGCGGGGAGCTGCTTCTCGGCCGGGGGCGACCTCGAAACGCTGCGGGCTCTTTCGCTCGCCAAGGACGTCGCAGGCTTCCGCGCTCTCCTTGACGACGGCGCGCGCGCGGTGCTCTCGATCGTGAAGGCGCCCAAGCCGGTGCTCGCCGCCATCGACGGCGCCGCTGCCGGCGCGGGGATGAACCTGGCGCTCGCCTGCGACGTGCGTTTCGCCTCCACGTTCGAGCGGTTCGAGGCCTTCTTCGCGCAATCCTTCGCGGCCATCGGGCTGGCGCCGGACTGGGGGGGAACGTACCACCTCCCTCTGCTGGCGGGATCGGGATCCGCGGCAGACCTCGTCTTCTCGGCCGAACGCATCTCGGCTCAACGCGCCAAAGAGCTGGGCCTGGTGGAGGTCCTCGTCACGGACGGCTCGGCTCTCCCCGCGGCCCTCTCGCGCGCCGCTCTCTACGCCGAACGACCTGCCGCGGCCCTGGCGGCAGCCAAGCTCAACCTCAATGCAGAACGCCTTCCGCGACTCGAGCAGGCCCTCGCGCGAGAGGCCGAAGCCCAGATCGAGCTCTTCCGGAACGGGGATCTGTCGCAGCGCCTTCGCGCGCCGCGTCCCCGCACGCCGGAGAGCCGGGAGAATTCATGAAGCTCGTCGCCCCTCGTTCCTCGTCGCTGCTCGCCGGTCTCGCCGCTGTCGTGGCGCTCGCGTCTCCCTTCTCCAGCGCCCGCGCCCAGACCACCCCTCCTTCTTCCGGGCGCTCCGCCGCCGCGCCCCTCCCGCAGGGTGTGAGGGCCTTCGAGAGCGCGCCCATCAACTCGATGTCGTGGTACGGCCGCTTCGGGCTGACCAACTGCAGCTGGATCGACCTCGGCGAAGGGGTGATGGTGATCGACACCGGTGCCAGCGCGGCCGACGCGCAGAACCTCATCGCGGAGATCAAGAGAACCACTAACGGCAAGCCGGTCCGCTGGATCGTGATGACGCACAACCATCAGGACTCCAACAACGGGCTGACGAGCTTCCTGCCCACCGACGCCACGATCTTCGTGCACGAAAAATCCTCCGCGCACGTCGCCGCTGCCGTCGCCAAGAAGGGCATGAAGATGCCCACCGTGATCGGCATTGGCAGCAAGGTCTTCGTGGCCTCGGGAATTCACGGCGTTGAGATCGGCGTGATGCCGGGGCACACCGATCACGACATCTACGCGTACTCGAACGAGATCGGTGCGATGTTCATCGGCGACATCATCACTCCCGGCACGCCCGCCCTCGGCGCCACCGCCACCTCGCCTGAGATCCGCGGCACGCCCGGCCGCTGCCCGATGATGTCCGACCCCACCGTGGATCCGAACGCCTGGCTCGTCGCGCTCGACACCATCGCGGCGCACAACCCCGCCGTCATCATCCCCACGCGCGGGAATGCGTCGGAGCTGGTGGGGCCCGACATCGCCATCACGCGCAAGTACATCGAGCGCATCCTCGAGGCCACGATCAAGGCGAAGAAGGCGAACTATCCCGATTCGCGCGTCTCGGGTGAGCTCTTCATGCAGCGTCTCGGCGAGTACTGCCCCTCGCAGCTGGATTCCTTGAACGCGCTCACGGTGTATCACCGCATCTCCGCCGACGGCACCGTGCACGGCGCGGCCACGCCCAAGAACGTTCCCGTCGTGAAGAAGGCCGCCCCGGCCGCAAAGAAGAAATAAGAAAGCCTTCTCTCGGCTGAGCTCGGGGCAATGACCGCTCGCCGCATCGGTTCGTCGCTTGCAGGAGAATTTCCGGCGAGCGTCGAACGATGCGGAGTCGGATGACACAGAGTCGGATGACGCAGAGTCGGATGACGCGAAATCTGGCTTGTGTGTCCACAGCCCTTCGCCGGGATTCGCGATCTTCGCCCGACCAATCCGTAACAGGAAGTCCCGGCCGCCTGACTGATATCAGGCCGACCGGGACTCGGTGCGGATCCTCGGTTTCAATGACTCGAGGCTCCTGAGAGCCCGGTCGACCGAAGGTCCGGATTTCAGGCCGCATCCGCGACCCTTATGTTTCCGGTCAGCAACGGTTTCCTTTCGACCAACTGACCGTTCCGACCGCTCTATCCGCGTACGATTGGGGCGCCGGCGTTCCGGGTTCTGGTGAATTAATGGCGGCCCTGGGTGCAGCCCAATCTGTTGGTTTCGGGCTGTCAGTCGCCCTTGACCAGCCCCCATTCGATCGCAGACGCAGTCAACTTGGGTCCGACGAATGGCCCTGTCAAGGGTGCGCGTGCTGCTTCTTTTGAAAGATTCAACTTTCGTACGGGAACCGAGCCTGCACGGTCGTCTGCAAGCCGCCACGCGGCGTGAAGACCCCGCGCACCGAGAGCGTGCGCGGCGACAGGATCGCGGCCAGGTCGCGCAGGACCCGGTTCACCACGTTCTCGTTGAAAATTCCCAGGTTGCGATAGGCGTTCAGATATTCCTTGAACGACTTCAGCTCCACGCAGCGGCCCGACGGCACGTACGTCACGGTGAGCATCGCGAAATCCGGAAGCCCCGTCTTCGGGCAGATGGACGTGAACTCGGGAATCGAGATCACGATCTCGTACGGCTCGGCATAGGGCGAAGGCCAGGTCTCGAGCGCGGGCAGCGGCGCGTCGATGCCGGCGGCGGCGTGCGTGTCTGTGTAACCCGTCATGCGGCGAGGATAGCAATGGTTCGCGTCATGCCGGAGCGGCACGGGCAAGCACCCCGCGACCCGCTGCCCTGGCCCGCTGCGGGCGCGCTGCGCCGCCTGCTTCCAGCCCGCGGTGCCGGACAGGCGCGGCATGAACTATGCGAAACTCGCCGCATGGCCTTTTCCCCTGAGAAGCGTTCCGCGCTGCTGAAAGATATCCGTCATCTGGTCCTGATGGCCACCATCATCCTCACCGGCCGTTCCGTGCTGGCCGACTGGTACGTGGTGCCCACCGGCTCGATGAAGCCCACCATCCTCGAAGGGGATCGCGTCTTCGTCTGGAAATCCGCTTACCAGATGCGCATCCCGTTCTCCCGCATCCGCCTCTTCACCACGGGCAAGCCCGACCGCGGCGACGTGGTCGTGATCCGGAACCCGGACGGCGGCAGCGTGCCCTTCGTCAAGCGCCTCATCGGCCTCCCCGGAGATGTCATCGAGCTCAAGAACGAGACGCTCTACGTGAATGGCAAGGCTCAGCCGTGCGAATTCCTGCCGGAGCAGCACACGGACGACGGCGAGGTGGTCCTGCTCGGCACCGAGCGCCTCATGGCCCGCACCCATCCGATCCGCGTCCTTCCGGATCGCCCTGCGTTTCGCACGTTCGGTCCGATCACCGTTCCGGAGAACGAGGTCTTCCTGATGGGAGACAACCGCGACGAGAGCCGCGACGCTCGATTCTTCGGGAGCCGCCCCATCTC
The DNA here is from genome assembly GCA_039919545.1 of Thermoanaerobaculia bacterium. Classification (GTDB taxonomy): domain Bacteria; phylum Acidobacteriota; class Thermoanaerobaculia; order UBA5066; family UBA5066; genus JBDSFL01. The sequence goes on from JBDSFL010000650.1 coordinate 10,240, forward strand.
CGACCTTCTCGGCCGCGCCGTCGGCGTGATGTGGAGCTGGCACCAGGAGTTCCTGAAGGGCCCGCGCTGGAACCGCATCGCGCGTCCCTTCATCCAGACCGCCGCCGCCGCGCAGAGCTGACCGCCCGCGGCGCTCCCGCCGTCAGACAGCTCAGCCCGCGGTGATGGCCGTGACGAGGAATGGCAGGAGCCGGCGGCCCAGCTCGACCTCGGGGTCCGAAGAGCCGGCCGCACCGCCGCGGCTCGCGCTCACGAAGAAGAGGTCGCGCGCTCCTTCGGCCCCGATCACGTGCACACCCTGACGTTCGTTGCGGACGAGAAGGACGGGACCGGTCTGGCCGCCGTCGACCGCGCTCGCGTTTACGTTCGCCGATCCGTTCCCCTCGCTCGCATTCTTCGGAAGCGACCCGTGCGTTTTCGGAAGCGCCACGATCGAAAGCCTTCCCGGCCCGTTCCCCTTCAGGATCAGGTGCAGCACCAGCCGCCCGCCATGCATACAGCGGTGCGCCGCCACCACGCGATACCCCGCGAGCCGCGTGCTCAGCTCGCGCTCCAGGCCCGCGAAACGGGGCTCTCCCTTGGCCAGCGCGGTCGCCAGCTGCGGCGTGGAAAGCGGCGCCTCGGGCCACTCGTTGGCGTCGGCGCAATTGAGCTGCGTCGATGCCGCGACATCGAAGGCGGCGACATCCAAGGCGGCGACGGCGGATTCGGGGCGGGGCGCGGCGCCCGCGGGGCGCGCTGCGACCTGCGGCGGTGACCCTTCTGGGCGCATCACGACGATGGTGACCCCGATCCCCAGCATCACGACCGCGGCGATGAGGTAGGCCGGCGCGCTGCGGAAACCGGACGGCGCGGGCACGGCGGACAGGCGCGCGCGAAGCTCCTGCTCGAAGCCGCGGCGCGGCTCGGGAAACGATCCTCCGAGGCGGCGCACCGACGCGCGCAGCCGGCCGCGGGAATCCGCCTCGCGTGCGCACTCCGTGCAGACTTCGGTGTGGTCGAGGATCTCGTGGTTGGATTCCACCGTCAGCTCCCCCGCCACATACGAATCCAGGAGCCGCAGCACCCGCCCGCAGGCGGCGGCCTTGAAATCGGCGACGGAGGAGAAGGGCTTCTTCACGAGGTCACTCCCTGGGGTATCGCATCGGGGCCCGAAATGATTCCCGCGCGCCGTGCGTTCTCGTGAAGCATCAGCCGGAGCGCCGCACGCGCCCGCGACAGACGCGACATCACGGTGCCGATGGGGATCTTCAGGATGGAGGCGATCTCCTTGTAGGTGAACTCATCGACGTCGGAGAGCAGGACGATCTGCCGGTGCTCGTCCGAGAGGTTTTCGAGCGCTCCGGACACTTCCGTGTCGGTGATCTCGGTCGGGGTGATCTCAGGGGCCGCCAGCGTCTCGGCCATGATGGCCTCGCCCTCGGCGCCGAGCGGGGTGGGGACGCGCTTGCGGATCTTCTGCTGGTGCACGTTCCACAGGATCTTGTAGAGCCACGCGCGCCCGTTGGTCCCGCGTTCATAGCGGTCGAAGGACTTCCAGGCCTGCAGGAAGACCTCCTGCGTGACGTCCTCCGCTTCGGCGGGACGGCGCGTCATGCGGAGGGCCGCGCGATAGATCTCCTTGAAATGCGGCAGCACCTCCCGGTCGAAATCCTCTCGGATCCGCTCGGTGAGAGAGGGCGCGGCGGGGCGACCGAACGACAGGAGACCCAAGTGACTCCCTTCCGAAAGCGACCCGGACGCCGGGTCTCGTGCTGGATGATGCGCCCTGGCCGCGGATTATTCCCGGCCGTCCGGATCCTGGCGCGCTTGCCCCGAACGCTTCCTGGACTTAATCTAATGTCGTGACGGCGAACGGGCACGACATCGACATCAACATCAACATCAACATCGAGGCACGCCTCCGGGACCGCGGCCTCCGGGTGACGCGGCAGCGCCTCGCGGTGATGGAGTACCTGCTCGGCACCCCGGATCACCCGACCGCGGACGAGGTGGGGCGCGCCGTGAATGCCCGCGTCCCGCGCGCCTCCCGCGCCTCCGTCTACAACGTGCTGCAGTCCCTCCGCAGGGCCGGGCTCATCGAGGAGCTGATCCTCGAGGATGCGGTGGTGCGCTACGACGCCAATCTCGAGGGGCACGTCCATTTCGTGTGCCGGCTCTGCCGCGGCGTAGAGGACATCCCGCGGGAGGCCGCACTCGTGCCATCGCCCGTCTCGCTCGACGGGGGACGGCTGGTGGAGTCGGTCACCGTCACGCTCAAGGGGCTCTGCGCCGCGTGCGCGGGGCCGGCCGGGGCCGGCGGGCCAGCGCGCGCTCCCGAGCTCCGCCCGACGCGAAACTGAGAGGCTATTTCGCGATCGCCTCGGCAGGTGCCGCGGCCACGCGCTCCTTGAGAGCAGTGTAGTCGCGCCGCACCGCGCCGGTGTAGATCTGGCGCGGGCGCGCGATCTTCTGATCGCCGTCCGCGAGCATCTCCTGCCACTGCGCGAGCCAGCCCGCCGTGCGCGGGATCGCGAAGAGCACCGTGAAGAAATCGCTGTGGAAGCCCATGGCCTCGTAGATCAGGCCCGAGTAGAAGTCGACGTTCGGGTAGAGCTTGCGCTTGACGAAATAGTCGTCCTGGAGCGCGATGCGCTCGAGCTCGATGGCGATCGAGAGGAGCGGGTTCTTTCCGGTCACCTCGAACACCTCCTCGGCCATGTTCTTGAGGATCTTGGCGCGCGGGTCGTAGTTCTTGTAGACGCGGTGGCCGAAGCCCATGAGCTTCTTCTCGCCCGCCCCTTCCTTGATCTCCTTCACGAAGGCCGGCACGTTCTTCACGTCGCCAATCTCCTTGAGCATCTTCAGGACTGCCTCGTTGGCGCCGCCGTG
>JBDSFL010000419.1:0-4987 GCA_039919545.1 Thermoanaerobaculia bacterium
CCCTTGGCCTTCTCGAAATCCACGCGCACGACATCGAGCGCAAAATTCGTCTCGATGACTTTTCCGGGACCGCGTCCGGCCATGGTGAAGCAGCGGCCCACCTCGAAGGGGAGCCACTTCTCCACGCGCTCGATGCGCGCGAGCCCGTCGGCCGGATCCTTCGATTCCCGGAACTTGAAGCGGCCCAGCAGCGTCGAGAGCGACGGGCTGTCCGGATAAGCCGCCGCGATTGAATCCTCGAAGAGGCGATGGAAGCCGTCCGGCGTGGAGGGCGTCGCTCCGGCGCGGACAGCCTCCTTGAGGAGCGTCCAGCGGAGCATGCCGATCGCCGGCTCCTTCCGGAGCTTCAGCGCCGCTTCCGTCTTCCCGGCGAGCGACTGGAGCTGGCTCTTCTGGCCGGCTCGCGCCAGGCCTCGCGTGGCGTTGATGAGGTATTCCGAGCGGGGCACGGGATCGGCGAGGGCTTCCATCCAGGACTCTTCGATCAACTCGTACCGCTTCTCGGTCAGGAGGGACGTCAGCGAAATTCCGTTTGTCACAAGCTCGGAGTGTACTGTGTCTTCGGAATGTACGCCGTCGCGGGTACTGAAGCTGCGTTTCGAGGGGCTTACTGGCCGTCCGCGGTGGTGAGAACGCCGTAGAGCTCGGGACGCCGATCGCGGAAGAAACCGAACGAGGCGCGTTCCCGCCTCACCGCCGCCAGATCGAACGTGGCGATGACGAAACCCTCCTCCGCACGCCCCAGCTCGGCCACCTTCTCCCCGCTCGGATCGGCGATGAAGGACGAGCCGTAGAAGAGCTGGCCCTCTTCGTTCCCGACGCGGTTGGCCGCGGCCACGGGAACCACGTTGCAGACTGCGTGTCCCACCATCGCGCGCTGCCAGCGGTCGCGCGTGTCGAGCCCGGGGTTGCTCGGCTCGGAGCCGATGGCCGTGGGATAGAGCAGCAGGTCCGCCCCCTTCATCACCATCGCCCGCGCGGCTTCGGGAAACCACTGATCCCAGCAGATGCCGACGCCGATCGTTCCCACACGGGTCTGCCACACCTTGAAGCCGGTGTCGCCCGGACGGAAATAGAACTTCTCCTCGTAGCCGGGCCCGTCGGGGATGTGGCTCTTGCGATACACGCCGAGCAGCTTGCCGTCGGCGTCGATGGCCGCGACGCTGTTGTAGTAGGCCTGGCCCGAGCTCTCGAAAAACGAGACCGGGATGACGACGCTCAGCTCGCGCGCCAGCTCCTGGAACCGCGCGATGGTGGGGTGCCCGGCGGCGGGACGGGCCGTCTCGAAGAACGTGTCGCGCTCCTCGCGGCAGAAGTAGGGCCCCTCGAAGAGCTCGGAAGGAAGCACCACGTTCGCCCCGGCCTCCGCCGCCTGGCGGGTGAGCGCGACCACGCGGTCCACGTTCGTATCGAGGTCGGCGCCGAGCGCGCACTGCAGCACGCCGACCGTGAGGCTGTTGCGAGCAGGGGCGCTGTCCTTGCTCGTCTCGAGTCGGCTCGCGGCTCCGCCGTTTTTTTCGTTCTCGGTTTCGCTCACATCGTTCTCCCGGCGGCCTCGGGCTGCTGCTGGCTGATGCAATGGAACGCGCCCCCCCCTTCGAGGAGCTCGCGCGCCGACACGCCGACGGTGCGCCGACCCGGAAAGAGCGCAGCGATTTTCTCCACGGCTTCATCGTCGAACGACGAGCCGTAGGTCGGGACGACCACCGCGGCGTTGCCGACATAGAAGTTCACGTAGCTGGCCGGCATGACCTCGCCGGACGAGCTCAGGATCCGTCCCGGCGACGGCACGGTCGTCACGTCGAGCCGCCTTCCCGCGGCATCCTCGAAGCGGGAGAGATCGCGCACGATGGCCTGCAGGACCTCACGGTTGGGATCGTCTTCCCCGCTGGCCTCCATGCACACCACACGCCCGGGCGCCGCGAAGCGGGCGATCGTGTCGATGTGACCATCGGTGTGATCGTTCTTCAACCCGTCGCCCAGCCACAGAACCTTCGTCACGCCCAGCGCCTCGCCGAGCAGCTCGTCCAGCGTTGCGCGATCGATACCCGGGTTGCGGTTGGGATTCAGGAGGCACTGCGTGGTCGTCAGGCACGTGCCCTCGCCGTCCACTTCCACCGAGCCTCCTTCGAGCACCCAGGAAAACAGGAAGGGAGCTTCGGGCTGCAGCTCCGCGATGCGCCGGGCCACCTGGTCGTCCTCGGGCAGGACGTATTTCCCGCCCCAGCCGTTGAAGGCGAAACAGGCGGGCACGACCGAACCGGAGTCTCCCTTGAGAAAGATCGGCGCGGTATCCCGCAGCCAGATGTCGCCGAAGGGAATGTCGCGCAGCCGCACGGGCACCCCCGCGAGCGCCTCGGCCGCAAGCAGCCGATTCGCCTCGTCAGGAACCAGGATCTCGAGCCGCTCACCTGCGGTGCCGCACGACACGGCACGGCAGAGAGCGACAAACGCCTCGCGGACCGGCTCGAGCGCATCACCCCACAGGTCGCGGTGGCTGGGCCAGGCCAGCCAGCAAGCCGCGTGGTTGTCCCACTCGGCCGGCTGGCGATAGCCCAGCGCACGCGGTGAACGGCTGCGCCCCGCGATGGCGATGGGCGAGATCAGCCCAGCATCCCCTTCTTGAGGTCATCCGACGGCGGCTTGGGACCGAGCCAGATGGAGAAGAGCGCGTCGGCGAATTCCTTCCCCTCGAACATTCCGACTTCCTTCTCTCCGTGGCTGATGACGGTACCCTTGCCCGGAGCGTACGAGAACGTCCAGACATCGCCGTCCTTCACGTCGGCCGTGAGGGCGAGGAACTTGTCCATGTTCGCTTTCTGGGTGACCAGCTTGTCGCCGGCATTGCCCTCGAAGCCTTCCTTGAACCCTTCGATGAGCTTGTCCTTCCCGATGCTCCGCAGGAACTGCATCCGGATGGCCTTGGCCGTGTCGGCCGCGACGATGCCGGGCGCGTCCTTGGAGGCGCTCTCGAGGTAGAGCCCGCCCACGTAGACCTTGAAGATGGCCTTCTTGCGCAGCCCGAGCCCGTTCAGCACGAGGCTCTTCCCGCCGACGCTCAGCGTGTCGGGCATCTTCACCCCGGCGAGATCCTTGGCTTCGGCGTGCGAGGCGGTCACGAGCAGGGATGCCAGCGCGATTCCCAGGAGCCGGCCCGTTCTCTTCAGCAGCATTTCATCCTCCTTGATATCGGGGCGACGATAACTCGCCGGACCAAAAGAGCCGAAGGTTATTTCGACTTCGCGGAGGAAGTTTCCGGCTGAAAACGCCAGAGCGAGCTGCGCAGGTTCACTCCCATGCCGAGCAACCTCGCGTCCTGGCCCCAGCCGGCGAACAGGATGTCCCCTTCGAACGTGACCGGGATCTTGTCCAGCGTACCGAGCGCGGGATCCAGGAACGCGGGGCCGCGAAACCAGGAGTCTTTCGACGCGACCGTCACCACGACGCGGCCATCCGCCCCCACCGCGCTCGTGGACAGCGGCGATTGCGTGATCCGCAGCGGGCTGGTGTAGGCGATCGGCTCGTCGGGCCCGCCGGCGAGAAAGGCCCGCACCAGCTGCACGCCTTCCTTCTCGTTCATCTGCACGATGAGCGACGGTCCTCGCGGATCACGCGGATCGAGGGCCACGCCGTTGCCCGCCCTCAGCTTGCGCGGTGCGCCGCCGTCGAGCTCGATGCTCCAGATGGAGCCTCCGTCGGGATAGTAGAGACGCTTGCCGTCGGGTGAGGCGAGCAGGCTCTGCGGCATCGCCCCGCGCGAGCCCTCGAGGCGCTTCACGATGCGTCCGTCGGCCACGGTGGCCAGAGCGATGATGGGCGGCGTTCCGACCCCGCCGGACAAGAAGGCGACGACGTCGCGGCCGATGATGGCGGCCGGCGGCGCGGCCTGCTCGGCCAGATCGATGAGCGGATGAAGATCGCCCGCGGCGCTCGTGACCAGCAGACGCCTTCGTCCGGACACGAGCGTGGGAACGATGATCCGCCCGTCGGGAAACTGGATCGGGCTCATCAAGAGATTCCCCGCCGTGCCCGCGATCCGATCGGCGTTGCCCCCGAGCGCCGTGAAGCGCAGGATCTCGGCGGGGTTCTCCATCGTGTCGACGTAGAGCGAGCCGTCGGCGCCGGCCGTCACGGCCCAGGGACGCGCGGTGAGCGACATCAGCGGCCGCGCCTGCTTCCCGTCATGCGAGACCGAGACGATGCGGCTCAGGTCTCCCGCGACCAGCATCGCGATCACCGAGCGTCCGTCCGAGCCGATGCACATCGGCGGCGAGAGCCAGATGTCGGGAGCGAAGCGGCTCATCCCGCCGCTCTCGAGGTCGAGCCGGTACGCGAGCCGGATGCGCTCTCCTCCGGTCGCGAGCTTCGCCCACACGATGGCTTCCTTCCCATCCGGGAACGCTCGGATCGAGACGCTCGTCTCTGCCGCGATCGGCGGGCCGATGGGCTGGAGCTTTCCGCTGTCCGGCCAGAGCCGATGAATCTGCAGGTCGCGATTCACGTCGGCCCGCAGCACCAGGAGGCTGCCATCGGAGAGCGCCTCGGGCGATTGCGCGCCCTCGAGCAGCAGCCGCTCGGTGCCGCCGATGGCGGGCACGCTGAAGATGCCGTGCGGCACGTCGCTGACCCGGTCGTAGTAGAGCTTGGTGCCGTCACGCGACCAATCGACCTTGTAGACCGAACCCGCGGCCCGCTGATGCGTGAGCACGGTCCAGTCGCCCGACGCCGGCTTGAGCACCGCCACCTGCGACTGGCCCGCTTCGATGGTGAGGAAGGCGAGAGTCTGCCCGTCCGGCGAGATGCGCGGCGCCATCACGCGCGTGGTGGCGCCGAGCAGCAGCTCGCCCTTCCACGCGGGAGCCGGGGCGTCCGCTTCCACGCCGCGCAGCCAGAAGCCTCCGACTCCCCCTCCCGCCAGAAGCAGGACGGCGATGAGAAAGAGCACGGACAGATCCGCGATGCGGCGAACGCGGCTCGGCGGAGTCGA
>JBDSFL010000461.1:0-6851 GCA_039919545.1 Thermoanaerobaculia bacterium
TCGCGGGGCCGCCGTGCGATGAGCACCGGCCCCGCGCTTCGACTCAGTCGTCTCAGCCGCGCTCGTACGTCTCGTCGATCTCGACCTCGGGAGCGAGCGACCGCTTCACCGGACAGCCCTTCCCCGCCTCCGCCAGCCGGGCGAAGTCCTCGTCCGAGCAAGGCGAATCGATCTTCATTCGCATCACCACGCGTCCGAGGCGGCGCGGGTTCAGGTGCATCAGCTTCTCCACCTCGAACGAGACGCCCGTGAGCGGGATCCCGTTCCGCTGCGCATAGAGCGCAAGCGTGGTGGCGGCGCAGGCGCCCAGCGACGCGGCGGCCAGGTCGGTGGGAGAGAAGCTGCTGCCGTCTCCCCCGTTGTCCGCGGGGGGCGACGTGCGGATGACGCTCCCCGAGTCTTCGTGCTTCAGCTCGATTCCCGTCGCGCCGACGAGTCGGCCCGTCATCTTCACGCCCATGACGGGATTATGCCTTCCTCATGGCGCGGCCTCGTCCTGCGTGGCTGTGACATAGACGGAGTCACCCGAACGGTTGTCGATCACGGTGACGTACGGGAACACGGGCGCGGGTGCGGTGACCAAGAGGTACGCGTTCGCCGTGGCTGCCCCCGCGACACCCGCCGCGCGGAAGACGTCGGAGATCTGGTACGCCTCGTTCGGACCATAGGTGCGGGTGAAGGGCGCGCCGAGCACCGCCGGCCCCTCCCCGTCGTAGAGCGTGAAGGTGACGGGCACCGCCGCCGGATTCGGGTTGTAGGCGCCAGCATTCGAGCGGAAACCGCCCGAGAGGTCGCCGCCGTTGGCGCCCAGCCCGAGGAAGAGCGTGCGCGTGCGCGCTTCGCTCGCGGTTGCCGCGGCGATCGCGCTCCCGTTCGTGGCAGCCGGCAGGCTCGGTGTGTAGACCCGAGACGTCGCGGTGACGTCGCCCCGAGTCCGGTCGTAGGAGAGCTCGATGGCTCCCGCGGTCTCCGGCGCGCCGAAGAGCGTGGCGACGACATCGGAGAAGAGCTGGGACCGCCGCGGAAGCAGGCTGAAGGTGACCGGCGCCTCCGGGCACGCCTGACCCGAGAAGCACCGATAACGCGCGGTCACGGTCTGGGTCTCGGTCTGCGATTGGTTGAAGACCCAGAGGTCGCTGTGGAAAAAGGTTCCCGCGGTCCCGTGCAAGGACGCCGCGGCCGGAACCGTGAGCAGAGTGGGCTCCGGAGGGGGCTCGGGGGCCAGCAGCGAAAGGTCGTCGAATGAGGCCTGGAAGACCCCGCCGTCGTAGTGCTTGACGACGTAGAGCTCGATGCGCGCGCTCACGGCGATTGGCGGGCTGAGCTGAGGGATGGACGGGAAGGAAGTCCACGCGCCGACCGCCGTCGCCGGGTTGACGAGACGATTCAGGAGCGCTCCCATACAGCCCGGTAAGTTGAAGAAGAGGGTATTCAGGGATGCGCTGGCGGGCTGGCGCTGCCCCGAGGGGACCCGGTATTTCCCGTTCAACGCGTAGAGCGTGTTTCCTCGGACCGCGATGCATTGGGCGAACGCCGCGTCCGCATCCGCGAACGCCCGCTCGTTGGAGATCACCGCGGAACCCGAATCGGCGGCCCCGTTCGCATCCTCAGGCGCCCATTTGAGGCCGAGGGACAAACCCGACGGAAGCCAGCTGCCGACTCCGGTGTCGAAGGAGCCGTTGGCCAGGAGATTCCTCGTCGGCGGAGCACCCGAGTCGGCACGCGGTGTCGCGAAGATGGAATCGCCCGACTGGTTATCGATCACGGTGACGTAAGCGAAAACCGGCGCCGACGACGAGACCAGGAGAAGGGCGTTCGTCGTGACGGTGTTTCCCGCCTGGGCCGCCAGAAAGACGTCGTCGATCTGGAACGCCTCGTTCGGTTCGAAGGTGCGGGTCAGCGGGGTCCCGATCACGACGCCTGTCGTGCCCGCATTCAGCGTGAACGTGACGGAAGCCGGACTCGTTCCAGGGTTGTAGGCGCCCGCGTTCGAGCGGAATCCGCTCGAACGGTCGCTTCCGTTCGCGCTCAGGCCGAGAAAGAGGAACTGCGTGCCGGCGGCCGTCGCGGGGAAGGCGGGAATCGCGGCCCCGCTGGTCGGCGCGGGCTGATCCGGCGTGTAGACGCGCGACGTCGCGGCGATCTCGCCGAAGGCCGGATCGTACGAAAGCTCCATGGCGCCCGCGGTTCCGGGCGCGCCGAAGAGGCCGCCGATGACATCGCGATGAAGCACGGAGACCCGCGGAGCGAGCTCGAACGAGACGATGCCGGCCCCGCAGGTCTGCCCGGTGAAGCAGCGATAGCGTGCGGTGACCGTCTGGCTCTTCGTGAACGAGCGATTGAAGACCCAGAGGTCGCTGTGGAAGAACGTCCCGCTGCTCCCTCGAATCGACGCGCCGGCGGGAATCGTCAGGGTGGCGGGCGCGGCGGAGAGGGGCGCGGGTTCTTGCCCGAAGGCGGGAAGAGAGCCGAGAAAGAAAAGGAGCGCGAGCGTGGCTGTTTTCATGATCCTTCGTTCCGGCGCTCAGGAGCCCCTTCGTCGTCCATCGGCGTCCAGGCAAATCCCGGGACGGTGATGTCGCCGGAGCCGTTCAAGACGCACCCGCGGGGTCTTGCGGCTCAACCACCACGGCCGTGCCGTAGCAGAGCACCTCCGTCACGCCGCTCATCACCTCGGTGGCGTCGTACCGCACGCCGATGACGGCGTTGGCCCCGTGCTGCCGCGCGTGCTCGAGCATCAACGTGAACGCCTCCTCGCGCGTCTTCTCGCACAGCTCGGTGAAAAGCGAGATGTTCCCGCCCACGAGCGTCTGGAGGGAGCCGCCAATCGTGCCGAAAACGGAGCGGGAGCGGACGGTGATGCCTCGCACGATCCCGAGAGTCCTCGTGATGCGGTAGCCGTCGAGCGTGAAGGCCGTGGTCGTCTGCGTCTGACGGATCATCCTCGGTCACCCCTCATGCGGAAGCGATCGATCATACCGAACACGAGCGCGTGCCCGCGAGCTCTCCGGACGAGCGCAGTGATGGAATAAGCGCTCAGGAATCCCGATGCACGGTCGCGGGCGAGAACGCGGTCAGGCACACGGCCACATACTCCGCCCCTTCGGGCTCCGGCGTGCTGTAACGCACCCACTCGCCCGCGCTCGTGACGACGCCCTGCCCCGCGCGCACGTCCACGCTCCCTTCGCGCGACTCCACCCGCAGCATTCCGGCCAGCACGACCGTGTACTCGTCGAACTCCGGCGTCTGCCCCGGCTCCAGCCAGCCCGACGGACTCTTCATGCGCGCGATGCTGAGGCGGTCGTCGCCGGTGTTCACGCGGCCCACGAACTCCTCGATCCGCTTGGGCTTGTTCCCGGCGGCCTCGATCACGGTCGGGTTCTGGATGAGCTTCATGGCAGCACCACGTCTTTCAGAGCGAACGGAAGGGTGACGACGGCCTTGGAGGTCAGGAGGTACACCCGCAGACTCGCCTCATCGGGGAGCTTCTCCGGAAAGTTCAGAATCCAGAAGCCGCCCACCTTCATGCTCCCGCGCCCGTCGATCGGCTTTCCGGCACCATCGAGCACCTCGACCGAGAAGACCTTCTTGTCTGGATCCGAAACCCTGAGGAGCACGTCGTGCTCCCCGATGTCGCCCATCATCCCGGAGAAGAGCCCCGCAAACGCCTCGGCCATCTGGCCGGCGACGCCGGAGCCTTCCGACTCCTTCTTCCGCCGCTCCTCGTCCTTTTTCTTCTCGTCGTCGTACGTCTTGCGCGAGACGAGCGTGACGTCCACCTTCGCGCTCTTCAGCGGCGGCGAGGCCAGCGGCTTGTCCACACGCGCGAGAAATCCGTCCATGCGCGCGGTGGCGTTCGGATCGCGCGCCGGCACGAAGAGCTCCACCTGCCCGGAGACCTCCTTCAGCACGGTGGCGCGCCGGGCGGGGTTTTTCAGCTCGAGTCTGAGCGTCGGCGCGCCTTGCCCCATCGACCTCTCGAACTCCACCGGCTTGCGTTCGTCGCCAATGAGGCTGCGGCCGGTGTCGTCCGCGGCCTTCCGGATGAGCGCGCGCGCTCCCTTGACGTCGTCCAGCCCTTCTCCGTCGAGCTTCAGCACGATCTCGAGGCGGTTGAAGAAGTTGTCGTTCCGGCGCCGGTCGGTGATGTCGCCCGCCGTGACGGTGAACGCGGGTGCCTTGGCCCCCGGCGCCGGTTTGGCCGGCTTCGCTCCGGCCGCCTGCGAAGCCAGAGCACCCAGGGCCGCCGCGGTGAGGACGAACGTCGTGAGCTTCATGGAATGGCTCCTCATGGGAGGGGGACGTCTTTCATGACGAACGGAGAGAAGACGACCGCCTTCTTCGTCTTCAAGAAGACGCGCAGCTTCGCGTCGGCGGGAATCTTCTCTTTGTAGTTCACGATCTTGATGTCGCTCGAGGTCATCGAGCCGTTGCTCGAGATCACGGTGCCGTCGCGGCCGACGACCTCCAGATCGAAGAGCCTCTTGTCCTTGTCCTTGATCTCGAACACGAGATCGTTCTCCCCGACGGTGCCCATCATTCCCATCAGCCCCTTGGCGAGCTGCATGAGGGCGTCGGTCTCCTTCTCGGACATGCCCTTGCTCTCGGCTTCCTTCTTCATCTCCTCCTTGTGCTTGGCCATCTCCTTCTCGAACTCCGCCTCGCTCTTCTTGGACCTCTCGCGATACGCCTTCGGAGAGATGAGCTTCAGCTCCACCTGCGCCGACTTGAGCGCGGGCGAGGCGAGCGGCTTGTCCATGCGGGACAGGAGCTTCTCGATCATGGCGACGGCCGCGGGATCGCGTCCCGGCATGTAGAGCTCGACGCTGCCGGAGACCTCGGTGAGCGCGGACGCGCCCCGAGCGGGGTTCTTCAGCGCGAGCTTCAAATTCGGACCGCTGCCGCCTCCCGCCTTCGCGAACTCGGCTTCCTTCTTCTCCTCGGGCAGGAGGTCTCCCCCCTTGTCGTCCACGGCCTTCGTCACGACTGCGCGTGCGGCGCGCGCCCCTTCGAGGTCGTCTCCCGTGAGCTTCAGCTCGATCTCGAGCCCGGCGAAAAATTTCCCGGTCGTGCGCCGATCTTCGATGGTGCCCGCGGCGACCCGCACGTTCTGGGCGTACGCGGGTTGCAGGGCCCCCGTGGATGCCGCGGCGAGCGCGAGCGAGGCCAGCACGCGGAGAGGGGGACACGCGGAAGATGCGCGAAACGTCTTGGAACTCATCGAACCTCCTGAGTGGCGCGCCATGGTGGCGCGCGGCTCGTTGCTGACGGCGTGATGCGTGTCACGCGCGCGGTCAATTCGAGGTCAACGCCTCACGTCGGGTTCCGGAGCGAACTCGCGCGCGGGGGGCATCGCTAACGGGTCGGCTGCGGAGTCCTTCGCCAGCCGCACGAGCCTGCGGAGATCTGCGTCCTGCGGCCTGATGCGCGCGACCGCCTCGAGGCGGCGTTCGAGCAGCGCGGCATCCACGCTCCGGGCCTGAGGAGAACCACGCAGCCGCTCCGACAGCACCGCGGCAAGCGACACGGCGCGAAACCCGGCACGGGCGTCTTCCCAGCGCGGGGCGAGCTCCCGGCCCGTGAGAACGGTCGAGGTGACGGAGCTTCCGTCGCGACGGAGAAGCTGCAACGTGGAGAGCCGCTCGTCGCTCCGGGGTGCGCGTCGAAGCTCCAACTCGTAAATGATGCGGATCGGCCCGCTCGCCGCGCTCGGGACGCTCCGTCCGACGAGGCGGTACCGCAGCACGAGCGCGGGATCGACATCGAGTCGCGCGTTCACGGGCTCCTTCGCCGCCGCCGACGCGAGCTCGAAGAGGGCCACGATGAAGCGCGGACCGCGGCCGTACGGCGAGGGCGCGGCCTCTGCGTGCAACGCCTCGCCCGCCACGCCGGCCGGGAACGATCCAGGGGCCGAGAGCGCGATGAAGACGTCCACCGGTGCGCTTCGCGCATCGAGAGCTCCCCCTTCATCGATCTGGCGGCGCAGGCCGACGGCACCAGAGGTTTCGACTCCGAGCGCAGCGACGAGGCGGGGCTGCTGGGCGGCCTCGATGAAATCGGAGGCATTCGTCTGACCCGAAATCGCCCCCGCTGCTCTCCGTTCCGCCCCCGAGGTCGAACGGTCGGGGCCCGCCCCCTCGAGAGCGCCGCCGGCGACCCCGGCCGCCGCTCTCGAGCCCGCCGCGTTCGAGCCGGTCGCCACCGCGCTCTTCGGAGCCGACTCATCGCGGCCGCCCGCGTCGTCTTTCAGGGCCGGCCGCGGCTTCGAGGCGGGAGCGCGGAGAATCGACTGCGGCATCGGCGGTTCGGGCGCCATCGCCTTCGCCGACGCGCGTTCCTGCTCCTTCAGGAGCGGCGCGGGAGCCGGTGCGTCGGCAGATCGGCGCCGCGCGCCGTCGGGGACCGGCGCCACCTTCGCGTCTTCGGAAGCGAGAGCCGGCTGGCGCACCTCCGCCGGCGCGTCCTGACGGTTCAGGCGCTCGATCTTGTCCATGCCCCCAGCGCTTGCCGCTGCGTCATCCGGCTTCGCCTCACCCATGGAGCCCACGGAACTCAAGGACGGGGACGTCGATTCGCGCTTGGCCGCCGTGGAATCGGAATCGAGCTCTTTCTGGGGAGCGTTCCGGGACGAAAGCGTCGCGCCCTTCTTCTTCTCGTTAGCGGCCACGCGGGGCGCCTGCTGCGCCGGGGGCGCCGCGGGGCCGGCACCCGGCGAAGCGGGCTGCGTCATCGTGCTGCTCTCCGAATCACGTTCGGAGCCGCGCTCCGCGCGCGCGGCCTCGGAACGCTCGAGAGGATTCGGGTTCAGGTCGGGCACGATCTTCGTGGCGAGGAAGCCGGCGCCCACGAAG
>JBDSFL010000497.1:0-5360 GCA_039919545.1 Thermoanaerobaculia bacterium
GGACGTATGGGGCTTGCGAGGCAAGATCAAGGCGCAGCGGCGTGTGATGGAGTGGTTCTCCTGCCACGTCGCTGCAACGCCGAGCTTGACCGCAAACTTTCGCCACGGGCTGTTAGCCCTCGGAGGCTTTTGGTCCGGACGGATCAGTACGCCGGGACGTATTCGATCGCTCCCGTATCACCGTCCAGGATCATGTCGTAGGGGAACCAATAGATTTCCTCGTAGCCATATTCGTCGATATAGGCGTACCCGATGTACGTCGTGCCGATATATTCGGCCTGCTCCAGCGACGCGAAGCTGATTCCGTCGGCCTGGCCGACGACCCTGCGCTGCGCCATCTTCTTGGTGCTCTTGTACTTCTTGACGGGGACATCACCCTTTTTGGCGTGCTTGACGTGGACGCCGGCGATCTTTCCGTTCTTCACCTCGACCGCGGTCTCGTAATCCCCCTTCTTGTGGATCACATGGTGACCGTTGGTCTTGATCTTCTCGCCCACGAGCTGCTTTCCGTTCTTATGCTCCTGCTTCTTGGCTCGGTGCTCCTCTTTCTTCTCTTGCTTGTCCTGTTTTTCCTTGCCTTGGCCCTTGCCCTTGTCGTGGCCTTTTTGTGCCGAGGCGACGTTGACGAAACCGAGCATCCCGACGACAGCGACGATTGCCAACTTTTTCACACGATTCATGGGGTCCTCCAATATGAATCGGCGTACGCGAAGCGCGTGCCAGCGGCTGAAGCCGCGCCCGTAGATCTCCCATGCCTGAAGCAGCCCATTCTCGCCTCCGGGATGATCGACGTCGAACGGCGATAGAACCAGCGCCGAATCGAGCGGAAATCGCGAGTCGAGAACCGCGTGACACGCGAAATGGAGGTATCGCGTCTTCGGGCCGGCCAGCCCGACGCGCTCCTCGGTCGCCTCTTGGCCGACATATTTTTCCGAACGACCACCGAAGCTCGACGCGACCGATTCGACCTCCTCGCGCGTCGCTGGAATCGGGGGAAATGTTTGCGCGCGCGCGGCGACGCTTCCGTAGCCACCGTCGAGCCCCGCAGGCCGCAACGAGCCCCCGGGTCTCGGATCACCGAATGCGACAAGCGTCGCGTTCGTCGCGCTCGTCCCGTTCCTGGCGAGCGACGGTGGCCGAGACCGCGATGTGAATCGGACGCCATTCGGCGAGAAAGGCTCCCCGCACTTCTCCGGGTTCCTGCGTGGTGAGCGCTTCTCTCCGATGCTGTACGAGAGAAGGACCGTTCCTGGTTTCGTTTCGGATCACGACGAGCAAACCTCCACCCTGATCCGGTCCGCGCCATCGCGGACCCAGGCGAGGTCGTGACGCATAATCGCGCAGCAACACTGACCCAGGAGGCTCCCGATGAAGACGCTCACGGCCTGCCATGCTGCCTTCTCCCTCCTCCTCGCGTCCGCAGGCACGCTCCACGCCGGTTTCGCCGGCACGGACGTCTTCGTTCCCGCGGTCGCCCGCGCGGCGGGGCAAAACAACAGCGCGTTCTACTCCACGATCTACGTGACGAACCCTGGAACCTCCACGGTCACGATCGCCCTCAAGTACTACGAGAACGGGAGATCGAACACCCTTCCTCCCATCTACAGCGATGCGCTCGTCGCGGGCGAGACGATGCGCTACGACAACGTCGTCCAGACTCTCTTCAACCTCACGAGCAGCTCGGGAGCGATCCGCGTGACGTCGAATGCCGACGTGCTGGTGTCGTCGCGCACGTACACCCTGCCCGCGAGCGGGAAGCTGGACGAGAGCAACGGCCTCTTTTTCCGCGCCGTTCCCGCGGGGTTCGCGATCGGCCTCGGTGAGACGACGCAGCTCCAGGGCGTCAGTCAGAACGCGAGCGAGAACTTTCGGTACAACTTCGGGTACGTCGAGACGGTCGGACAGGCCGCAAAACTGCGCTTCACGGCGAAGGACAGCAAGGGCGTCGCGCTGGGATCGAAGGACATCGACGCGCTGCCATTCGAGCGTCGCCAGCTCGCGGTGACGGACATCAACCCGGCGATCTCGACCTCGAACGCGCGCATCGAGACGACGGTCCTGTCCGGAAGCGGCAAGGTGCTCGTCTACGGCACGCAGATCGCCAACGTGTCGAACGACTCCGCCGGCTTCGAGATGAGCTTCAAGCCCAGCCTCCTCGCCGGATCGGCCGCCGGTGTCTCGAGCCTCAACAACCTGACGGGCGACGTGAAGCTGGCCGCGGGATCGAATGTGACCATCACGCCCTCGGGCAGCACGCTGACGATAGCCGCCTCGGGCGGTTCCGGTGGCGGCCTCACGTTGCCCTACAGCGGGACCACGAACAGTGCGCTGGGCTTCGATCTGACGAACCCGGGCGGAATCGGCCTGCGCGCGACGGCGAGCGGATCGGGACTCAAGGGCTACACGACGGGCGACGGCGTCGGCGTCTTCGGACAGTCGCCGGGCGGCGTCACGGGATCCGCCGGCGTCTACGGTCTCGCGACGGCGACGACTGGCTCGTATCCCGCCGGCGTGTACGGCGAATCGCGGTCGACGAAAGGGATCGGGGTGTGGGGGCGCAATACGGCCACGACCGGCGTGAACTACGGGGTCGCGGGAGAAACGAACTCTCCGAACGGCAAGGGCGTGCAGGGGGCCGCGACGAGCGGCGGAGACGGCGTCTACGGGACGTCCTCTTCCACCACCACCCCCGGCATCGGCGTCCACGGTATCAGCTCGGGAAACGGCCCCAACGTTCCATTCGTCATCAATTTTGAAACACCGATCGGCGTCTTTGGCGAGGCCACCGGGTCGATAGGCGACGTCATCGGAGTTCTCGGCCGGACCAACGGAAATGGAAGGAACGCAGCCGGAGTCTTCGGTTCTTCAGAGAACAAGGCCGGCAGTGCGGGGGTTTTCGTCAACAGTATGCTCGGGAGCATCACCTTCCTGCAGACGGGCTTCGATTTCAGCGGGCAGACCGCGCTGGATTATTTCGGATTCAGCGTCCTCACGAACGGGGAGGTCTACGCGAGGAATCTCGCCATATATGGCTCGAAGGCCTTCGTCTCGCCGCACCCCGAGGACGCCTCGAAGGAGATCGAATACATCTCGGTCGAGGCGCCCACCTCCGATGTCTACTTCCGAGGCACGGCGCAGCTTCGCGATGGCATCGCCCGGATCTCCGTTCCGGACCACTTCCGCCTCGTGGCCCGCGATGGCTCGTACATGACGACGCTGACGAGCGTGCGAGAGATCGTCCCCCTCGCGGTGCTTTCCGAGGACGCATCAGGCATCGTCGTGCGCGGCGAGAAGGACGTCACGTTCCACTACATCGTCTACGCGGAGCGCGACGTCGCGCGCGACCACGAGCCCATTCGCGACAACGTGCACTTCCGGCCGGAGACTCTGGACAAGGCGCAGATGCTCAAGGGTCTCACCGAGCGCATGAGAGCCCAGCTCGTGCAAAACGGGACGCTCAACCCCGATGGCACTTACAACAAGACCAAGGCCGATGCGCTCGGATGGAAGCTGCCGGAGCCCGTCGATCACCAGTGACGGGCGGTTTCATTCTCTCCAGGGTTCGTGCCGCCCCCGGTCGGCGCGGCTCGCCTTCGTGTTCAGAACCCGATCGTCAGCTCCGACCCCGGCCCCGGCGCTTTCAGGATGAAGATCTCCGGGTTCTTCGAGATGTTGTCATTCACCGTGGCCAGGGCGACGACCTTGCATGACCCGGACGCCGTGACCTGTGCGCTGACGCCCACGTTCTGGTAGGGGCCGTCGCCCAGGCCCAGGGCACCCGCACCGGTGCCCAGGATGTCGTTGATCTGCTTGTACTCGTTGGGCCTTATGGTCACGGTGCTCTCGGCCAGCTTGTCGCCTGTTGCGCCGTACGCCCGGAGCACGACGGAGCACGGTTGGGACGCGGTCTCCACGAGGATCAGGTTCGTGCGCCGCTGGACGCTCTTTTCCGTCCCCGCGAAGCGGTGCTCCGTGTCGCCCGGCCCCATCACGTCGGGCGAGTCGGAGAAGATGCCGTTCACCTGAGCGCTCTTGAATCCCTTCGAGCTGTCATCGGGATCCACCTGGGCCGCGACCGCTGAAACGGCGACCACGCGGGCCACATCGCCCTCCACCCGGATCCAGCCGTACGACCGGTTGCTGATCCCGAAGAGATTCAGAATCACATCGCTTCCCGTCTCTTTGCTCAGGGCTCCGCGAGCCCGGATCGTGAGCGGTTTCTGAACGCTCTTGGCCAGGCTGCCGTCATCCGCATCGATGTAGTTGTAGGTGAGCGTGAGATTGGCGGGCGCGCCTGTCGGATTCACGATGGCCAGATTCGTGATGAACTGCGTGTTGAATGCACCCGGCAGCCGCGCGGCCGACGGCAGGATCAGTGTGGTCGGCAGGGCGGCCAGGGCATCGGGTGCGGGCGCGGTGTCGTCGAGAGAACGCGCGCTTCCCGGTACGTTCGAACGCGGTGCCCGCCCCTGAATGGCGCTGAAGCTCGTGGAAGCATTGTCGATGACGGTGGCCACAGGGACCACCTTGCCCGAGCCGGAGACGACGCTCACCCCGGCCCACCCGCCCGAGACCGTGAGGCCATTCTTCAGGAAGTCGACCACACGGTTGATCTGCACCTTCCCGTAAGGCGGCACCGGGATCGGCGTCGCCGTGGCGGCGATCTGCTGCCCGAGGGAATCGTTGATCGTGATGTTCACCTGGGCCGAAGCCCCGGTCGTCTCGGCCAGGATCAGATTCGCCCGGCTCGCCGTGTCGTCGTCGATCCCCGGCACGGCCAGCTCTCCCTGGCCCGCTCCGATCCCGGCTCCGAACGATGTCGTCGGGATCTCCGTTCCAAAACGCGTGGCGGGCTCGCCACCCTTCACGGATTCGACCACGGTTCGGAGGCTGAGCGCTTGTGGCGTGGCCGCGCGCACCTCCACCTGGCCCGTCCCGCCCGTCTGGAAGATCGAGGTGACGAGGTTGGAAAGGCGGAGCGTGTTCCCGGCAGGAATGGTGACGGTGGCCTTCAAGACATCCGCGTCCGCCAGCCCATCCTTGTCCTGCGGCGTATAGATGAGCTCGGCAACGACGTCCACCGAGACTTCGTTCTTCAGCCAGCCATCGGATGAGAAGACGGCCCCTCCCGCGCCAGTGGCGTTGACACTGGTTGGAACGATGAACGAGGTTCCGCCCGGAGGAGGTGCCGCGGCACGCCCCGCTCCGCCGCTGGTCTGCACCGCGGCCGTTTCCACGTCGATGACCTCGATGACGACGGCATCGCTCGTGGAGGCTCCGACGGGAGTGATCTGAAGGAGAGTTCGAAGAGGGGGGATGCCATCCTTGACGGATCGTTTCGAGCGGTCGACCGATAGGGT
>JBDSFL010000539.1:0-10580 GCA_039919545.1 Thermoanaerobaculia bacterium
CAAACGATTCTCGGGGCGGTGCAGAAGGCATGGTTCAAAGACAAGCTCGAGAGCTCGACAGCGGTTTGGAAAATCTGGGCCAACTCGCTGGGCGCGCTGGATAGGCGCGCCGACCCGCAGAACCTCCCCTCCGGTCTCACCAAGGAGTCCTGGCCCCCGAACGCCTACGCCTCACTGGGCGGGGGTGATTACGGGACAGCGTACGTCGAGCGCGCCGAGATCTACCATCTCGTGCGCGACGCGAAAATTACAGGCTTTGCCATCGTCTCGGGCGACCGCCACAGCTTCTGGGCCGGATATGCGGCTGCGGACCTCCCGCCCGGCAAATTCGAGCCGGTCGGCTTGAGCTTCGTCGGCGGGTCTCTCACCAGTCCTGGCGCCATGGAGGCCAATGAGCACAACCTTCCGAAGGACGCGCCGCTACGGGCGCTGTTTCTTGCCGACAGGGGGGCGGGAGCGAAGCCGGACTGGACCTACAACATGCTGATGAAGCACGGCGTTCGTGCGTGTCTCGAATATGCAAAAAGCTTCGACCTGAACCGCGCACGGTCGCTGTCCAACCCGGATCTGGCTCCGCACCTCGAGTTCGTGGATCTCGGAGGACACGGCTATGCGAAGGTCCGATTGTCGGCCGAAGAGATGCGCACCGAGTTTGTCTGCATTCCGCGTCCCATCGCCCGCAGCGAACGAGCGGACGGCGGACCAATCAGATATCGTGTATTGCACACTGCTGCCCTGTGGAAGAGCGGAGAGCGCCCGAAGCTGAAGACTTCGGTGCTCGAAGGCGACGTTGGACTGGCGATTTGACGGTCTTACGGTGCTCATTAGGTCGATCCGTCACCGGTCACACGATTTGGCTGCGCTTCGGCGACGGCGCCGAATGCGAAGTGGATCTCTCGTCATGGTAGTTTCTTTCAGATTAGCTGGAGGCGTCATGCACCAACGTTTTTCGATGGGAATCTCCCTCGGATTCCTTCTCGTTCTCACGGCGCCGGCCAACTCCCAGAACCTCCTCACGAACTCCGCGTTCGACAACGGGCCACAGCTCGCCGGCTGGACGAGCTTCGGTTCCGCTGCTCCCGCGGACGGGACCCGCACGTGGTCGACGAACGATGCCGCCGGGCTGGCTACCTCGGGCTCGGCGCTGATGACGATCACCGCTACGGCCCCCGCGGGAACCGTCGTCGGCCTCTCTCAGTGCATTGACATCTCAGGGCAGGCAGCCCTGAGCACGTACAAGTTCTTCACGAGCGCCGATGCCCCCGCGGCACAGAACCAGGAGAGCCGTGCGGTGGTCGAGATCGCCTTCTTCTCCAACGTGGGCTGCACCACCTTCCAGAACCTCGGTGAGGGTCAGGGGGGCAACGTCAATATCATCGTGCCGCAAGCCCCGCCCTGGTCGACATTCCCCGGCAACGCGACTGCAGGAGGTGTTGAAGGAACGGGCACGGCGCCTTCCGGCGCGAACGGTCTCCAGGTGCGGATCTATCTCGAGCGCATCGGCGGATCGAGCCAGCAGCAGGTCCAGTTCGATTCCGTCGTCACGCACTTGCAGGGGACGACCCCCGTCCAGCTGATCACCTTCGTGGCCGAGTGAGGCGAGAGATGAAAACGATTCGCGACTCAGCCAGGTCTTCCAGCTCCTCCCTGCTTGCCGTCGTCACCGCGGCGGCCGCCCTCGCGTCACTCTTCACCTCCTCGACCGCCATGGCACAGTGCCCGGTCATCGCGATTTCACCCGCATCACTCGCGAACGCAACCGCCGGGCAGGCCTACGGTCCGGTCGCGTTCAGCGCGCTGCCGGCGTCCGCCTACACCTTTGACGCCACCGGCCTTCCAACCGGCCTGACGATGTCCGTCGGCGGCTCGCTCTCGGGAACGCCGACCCAGGCCGGCAGCTTCGCCGTCCGCACCGTCGCCACGAGCGCCGCCAGCTGCTTGGCCACGCACATCATTCCTCTGACCGTCCTCTGTCCGACCATCACTGTCACTCCGGCCACGATGCCCGACGGCCTCGTCGGCGTGGCCTACCCCAACCAGACGATGGGAGCCTCGGGCGGAACCGTCCCGTACACCTTCGCGGTGACGAGCGGCTCTCTCCCTCCAGGCCTGACCCTCACCGGAGGCGTCGTCTCCGGCACGCCGACGACGTCGGCGGGCAGCCCCTTCGACTTCACCATCACCGCCACCGACGCCAATGGCTGCACCGGCTCGCGCGCCTACACCGTCACGATCGGAACCTGCCCGACGATCACCGTCACCAACCCGGCCGTCGTCGACGGCACGAACGGCTCGCCAATCGGAAACGCCACCTTCACCCAGGTTGGTGCCACGACCCCGAGCTTCACCGTAGCCACAGGAACGCTTCCCAACGGCATCACTCTCAACCCGGGGACCGGAGTTCTCGGCGGGACGCCCACCCAGACCGGAACCTTCAATATCACCGTGAAGGCCACCGAGACAACGGGCGCCAACACCGGCTGCAACGGCACCGGAGGCACCTACACCTTCCAGATCTGCCCGACGATCACCGTCACCAACCCGGCCGTCGTGAACGGCACGAATGGCAGCCCCTACACGACGGTCGCCTTCACGCAGACCGGGGCGACGACGCCGGGCTTCACCATCGGAAGCGGCACGCTGCCGACGGGCCTCAATCTCAATTCTGGGACCGGAATCATCGGTGGCACGCCGACGCAGTCCGGCACCTTCACCGTCACCGTGCGCGCCACCGAGACCGCGGCGGGCGGCACGCTCGGCTGCTTCGGGACGGGCGCCAGCTACACCTTTCAAATCTGTCCCGTCATCACGGTGTCGAATCCCGCCGTCGTGAATGGCGTGAACGGCTCTGCCTACACGACCGCCGCCTTCACGCAGTCGGGCGCCACGACCCCGAGCTTCACGATTGCATCTGGCACGCTTCCCACCGGTCTCGGTCTCAACGCCGGAAGCGGAATCATCAGCGGCACGCCGACGCAAACCGGCACCTTCACCGTGACCGTGAAAGCCACGGAGACTGCGGCCGGCGGCACCCTCGGCTGTTTCGGCACGGGCACGAGCTACACCTTCAAGATCTGCCCGGTCATCACTGTCACGAACCCCGCCACCAACACCGGTGTCGTCAATGTCGCGGGCTTCAGTCAGACCTTCACACAGACCGGAGCCACGACGCCGTCCTTCAGCACGAGTTCCACACTGCCGACGGGGATTTCGCTCTCTTCGGCCGGCATCCTGTCGGGCACACCGTCGCAGGCCGGGGTCTTCCCGATCACCGTGACCGTCACCGACACGGCAGTGGCAACGAGCGGCTGCACAGGGGCCGGCGGCACGTACACGCTCACGATCCGCCCGCAGGCCAACGCCAAGACCTACGCCGGCCTCGTCGGAAACACCCAAGCGTACGTTTCCGGCGGAACGACGGTCGCCCCCACGACCCCGACCGTCACCCTCACGACGGGCAGCATCAACACCGTCAACACGAACCCCGGCGGCACGACGCTGACCACCGGCACCTTCGGAACCACCAACGGCGGCAGCGTGACGATCGCGGCGGACGGCACCTTCCTCTACACGCCGCCGGTTTCCACCGTCACAAACGACACCTTCAGCTACACGAACACCAGCAACGCGGTCACGAACTCGGGAACCATCACGCTCACCTTTGCCGGGCGCGTCTGGTGGGTGAAGAATAACGCCCTGGTCGGAACGAATGATGGTCGCTCCAATACCCCGCGCCTCACGCTGCCGGGAGCCGCGATCGGCGGGACGGGCGACGTCGTTTACGTCTTCACAGGAACCGGCAGCACGACCGGCACCCTCACGATGCAGGCGAGCCAGCTGCTTTGGGGAAATGGCGTCGCCTTTGCCATCAGCAACATCGCGTTGGCCTCCGGGACCAAGCCCACTCTGACGGGAACCATCACCCTGGCCAACGGCGTGACGGTCACCGGCGTCACGATCAATCCCGCCGGCAGCACTTCGGCCGTGACCGGCTCGGGTGTCGGCGGCACGGTCACCATCGACCAGAACACCCTCTCGGCCAGCAACACCGGGACGACCGTCAACCTCTCCACCGGCTCCGCCAACATCAACTTCACCGCCACGACCATCGCTCAGAGCGGCGCAGGCACGGGCCTCGCCATCAACGGCAAGACAGGCGGCACGGTCTCCTTCGACGCCACGTCGCCCATCAGCGTGACGGGCGCCGGCGCCACCGGCATCAACCTGACAGGAAACGGCGGCGCCACGATCAACTTCGCCGGCGCTCTGACGCTGACGACCACGACCGGGCCGGCCTTCATCGCCACGGGTGGCGGCACGGTCACGGCCACGGGATCGGGGAGTGTCATCTCGACGACGACCGCCCCTGCGGTCAACGTCGCGAACACGACGATCGGGGCCGCCAATCTCACCTTCCAGAGCGTGTCGGCGGGCACCGCCGCCAGCGGACCGGCGAATGGGATCATCCTCAACGTCACCGGGTCGGCGGGCGGCTTGAAGGTCACCGGCACGGGCGGAGGCGCGGCGGGAACCGGTGGCACGATTCAGAAGGCGACGGTCGACGGCATCTCTCTCACGTCGACGCAGCATGTGAGCCTTGCCGGAATGAACGTTCAGAACGGAACGCGTAACGGCATCCTGGGCTCCTCGGTCACTGACCTCGACCTCAGCAATTGCAGCATCTCTGGCAACGGGACCACCTCCGCCGACGTTGGCATCAAGGTCACCAATCTCGCGGGAAGCTGCACCTGGACCGACGTCTCGGTGACCGCTTCCGCGCTGGCCAACGTCTTCATCGACAACACGGTGGGCACACTGAGCTCCTTCACGATCTCCGGCAACAGCCACTTCGACAGCCTGGGCACCGCGTTCGGCGGGAACTCGATTCTGTTCAACATCCATGGAACGGCGGTGCTGACGAACGGAAGCATCACAGGAGCCACTTTCGTCAACAACAAGCCGGCCCGGGGATTCACGATCCAAGCTCAGGACACGGGCCAGATCGGCGATGCGGCGACCAATGCCTTCACCGTTCAAAACTGCACCTTCACGAACAACGGTCTGCAGGCTAGCTTCGAGCAGGCGCACTCGGCGAACCTGACCTTCAAGTTCCTGAACAATGGAACCGCGGCGATCCCGATGACGATGCCGAACACCGGAGTGGGCACGAGCCAAGCCGTCAACGTCGCCAGCTCCTCGACGACGACCGGGGGCACGATTCGCGGGCGCCTCGTCGGCAACTATATCGGCAACGGAGCCGTCGCCGGCTCAGGGTCGGCGATCGGAAACGGGCTCCGCGTCTTCATCCAGGGCAAGACCGCAGCGACGCTCTTCATCAATGGAAACGTCATCCGGCAGACGCCTCAGGCGCGGGGCATGGACCTCCAGTTCGTCGGGCAGCTGACCACCGGCCAGCCCATCGTCCAGCACGACCTCACGTTGACCGGAAACGACGTGATTCCGTCGGACACGACCGGCTTCCCCGCGGCGGCGATCGCGGTGAGCGCCGACAATCAGGGGTCGCCCGCGAGGGTGCGCTCGAACGTGACCGGGAATCTCGTACCCGCGACTGCGGTGACCGGCGACTATTTGAACGCACATCTCATCCTGGCAAACGTCGCCGCCGGCGCGGAGCTGCAGCTCGTCGATTCCACTTCGCCCATCAGCGGCACGTGCGCCTCGGAGCTCGCGGGAACGAACACGGGAACGACCGGCATCTTGGTTCCCTGCTCGCTGATTGCGGGCCCGATCAGCACGCCTCCTTGAGCTGGAGGGCATCGAGAGGTTGGAGGGCCCCGGTCTGGCGCGATCTCCTTTTCTCCCGGATGTCGCTGGAACGGTGAGCTGGATCGAGCGCAGCGGGTGAGGAATCGCAATCCCGCCGGTGTATAAGGCGCGATGCCGATTCCTCCTCCCGAATTTCGCGTGGTCGTCTTCGATCTCGACGGCACCCTCATCGATTCCTACGCGGCCATCC
The DNA here is from genome assembly GCA_039919545.1 of Thermoanaerobaculia bacterium. GTDB lineage: Bacteria > Acidobacteriota > Thermoanaerobaculia > UBA5066 > UBA5066 > JBDSFL01. The sequence continues at coordinate 5,978 of JBDSFL010000539.1, forward strand.
ACGAGTCGCTCAACACCGTTTTGAAAGACTTCGGCCGCGAGCCCGTGTCGCTGCGCGCGATCCGCGGGATGGTCGGGCGCGGGCTCGAGTCGTTGATCGCGAGCGTCCTTCCCCCCGAGGACCTCGACGCCGGCATCGAGCTCTTCCGAGACAGCTATGCGACGACCGGACCCGAGCTGACGGAGCTGCTGCCGGGAGCCGACCGCGTGACGCGCGTGCTGCACGAGCGGGATATCGCGCTCTTCGTCGTTTCCAACAAGCCGAGCGATTTCAGCGAGCAGCTGCTCGACCACCTGCGGATCGGTTCGCGCTTCGAGCTGGTGCTCGGCCCTGATCAGGGTTTCCTTCCCAAGCCCTCCCCGGAGATGCTGCAGGCCGTTCTCGATGACCTCGAGGAAGACGCGCAACATGTTCTATACGTGGGAGATATGCCGCTCGACGTGGAATCGGCTCGCGCCGCCGGCATGCCGGTAGCCGTGGTCCCGACAGGCTCGGCGAGTCGCAAAGAGCTCGAAGAGGCTCGTCCGGACTTCCTGCTGGAGAAATTGGTCGATCTTCTCGAGCTCGTTGCGACGCCGAGTCATTAGAATCCGGCCCATGACACACGCCGACTTCGATTCGACGACCGGTTCCCGCGGCCAGGTTCGATTCTTCAACCCGGGTCCCGTCTGGGTTCGTCCGCAAGTGCTTCAATCCCTCGGGGGGCCGATGCTCTCGCACCGCTCCGCCGCATTCATGGATCTCTACGGCCGCATCCTGGAGAAGCTCCCGTTGCTTTTCCGCACCAAGGGCGCCACGCACACGCTGCCTTGCTCGGCGACGGGCGTCTGGGAAGCGGCGCTCATCTCGTGCGTCGATGGAACGGGCCCCGTGCTTTCCATCTCTTGCGGCGCGTTCTCGGACAAGTGGGGCGAGATGAGCAAGCGGATGGGCCTCGACACCGACATCATGAAGGTGGAGTGGGGCAAGGCCGTGAAGCCCGAAGAGGTGAAGGCGAAGCTCGCGGCGAAGAAGTACGCGGCCGTGACCGTGGTTCACAACGAGACGTCGACCGGTACGATCTCTGATCTCGCCGCCATCTCGAAGATCATCCATGAGAACTCCGATGCGCTCGTGCTCGCCGATGTCGTCACGTCGCTGGCCGGCATTCCCGTCGAGGTGGACGAATGGGGGCTGGACGTGGCCGTGTGCGGCTCGCAGAAGGCGATGGCGCTGCCTCCCGGCATCGCGGTCTTCTCCGTTTCCGAGCGGGCGATGAACGCCGCGCGCGCGAAGAAGAACCGCGGCCTCTACCTCGACTTCGTCGACATCGAAGCCTTCGCGGCGAAGAAGCAGACGCCCACCACGCCCTGCCTGCCGCTTCTCTACGCGCTGGACATGCAGCTCGATCACATCCTGGCCGAGGGGCTGGAGAATCGCTGGGCGCGCCACTACGCGATGCTCGCCGAGGTCGAGGGCTGGGCCGCGAAGAACGGCTTCACCTTCTTCGCCGAGGACGGCGCTCACTCGCCCACGGTCTCCTCGATCATCCCGCCCGAAGGCGTGAACGCCGAGGAGCTGAACAAGGCGCTGAAGGCCGACAAGTGGACCACCGGCTCGGGATACGGAAAGCTCAAGCCCACGAACGTGCGCATCGGGCACATGGGCGACGTGGACCTCGATTCGGTGAAGGCCTACCTCGCCGCGCACGAGCGCGCCGTCGAGAAGGTCCGTACGTCGGTCGGGGCCAGCGCGTGAGCGCGGCCCTCACGGAGCCCTTGTCCCCCGAGAAGCTCGTCGCCGGCACGCGCGTGCTGGTGGCCGAGCCCCTCTCCGAGACCGGTCTCGAGGTGCTGCAGAAGGCCGGAGTGGCGGTCGACGTGCGCACCGACCTCACGCGCGAGGCTCTGCTCGCGGCCATCGGCGACTACCACGCCCTCGTCGTCCGCTCCGCCACGCAGGTGGATCGCGAGCTGCTGACGGCGGGAAAGAATCTTCGCGTCGTGGGGCGCGCCGGCGTCGGGCTCGACAACGTGGACGTGAAGAGCGCCACCGAGCGCGGAGTCCTCGTGGTCAACGCCCCCTCGGGCAACGTCGTCTCGGCGGCCGAGCACACCATCGCCCTGTTGCTCGCGCTGCTCCGGAAGATTCCGGATGCCCAGACGTCTCTCAAAGCGGGGGAGTGGAAGCGGACGAAGTTCGTCGGCACCGAGCTCCAGGGTAAGACGATCGGCCTGGTGGGCCTGGGACAGGTGGGCGCGCGCGTGGCCTCCCGTCTTCGCGCCTGGCACGTCAGGATCCTGGCGTTCGATCCCTACATCTCGACGGAACGGGCGGCGGAGCTGGGAGTGGAAGTGCTCGCGCTGGATGACCTCCTCAAGCAGGCCGACATCGTGTCGCTGCACACACCCGTGACGCCGGAGACGACCGGCCTCATGAACGACGCGCGCTTCGCGCTCATGAAGCCGACGGCGCTTCTCATCAACTGCGCGCGTGGCGCCCTGGTAGACGAAGCGGCCCTCATCCGCGCGCTCGACGCCGGCACGCTCGCCGGAGCGGCGCTCGACGTCTTCGTCGCAGAGCCTCCGAAAGATTTCACGCTGGCCAAGCATCCGAGGGTTCTCTGCACGCCGCACCTCGGCGCGTCCACCGTCGAGGCGCAGGACCGCGTGGCCGTCGAGACGGTGGAGATGCTGGTCGAAGCGCTCAACGGCTCGCCCTTCGTCGCCGCGGTCAACCTGCCCTTCCCCCCCGGAGGCGACCCGCATGCCGCGCTGCCCTGGATGCGTCTCGCCGAGCGGGCGGGCGAGTTCGTGGGGAAGGCTCTTCACGACGCCCCCGTTCGCATCACGATCGCGCTCACGGGGGTGCCCGATGCGTTCCAGAAGGCGTGCCGCGTGGCGGCCATCAAGGGCGTGCTCACCCCGTTCTGCGCCGAGGGTGTGAACCTCGTGAACGCGCCCACGATGGCGCGTCTGCAGGGCGTCTCGATCGTCGAGGCCGTGCGCAACGAGCCCTCGGGCTACGCGAACCTCATCAAGGTGACCGTCAAGACCGGCAAGGGAGAACGCAGCGTCGGAGCCACGCTCTTCGGCGACCGGCACGGACGCATCGTCGAGGTCGACGAGCTGCCGCTCGAGTTCACGCCCGAGGGGAACCTTCTCGTCATCACCAACCGCGACGTGCCGGGTGTCGTCGGCCGCATCGGCACGCTGCTGGGCGAGCGGCAGGTGAACATCCGCGACCTCGCCCTGGCGCGGGGACGCGAGGGGCGTGCCGCGGCCATCGTGAGGATCGAGTGCGCCGACGGCGCCGAGATCGGACGCGAGCTGCTCGACAAGGTCTCCGCGCTCGAGGGAATCGAGTCGGTCCGGCTGGTCAGCCTCTCGTGACGCTCGAGGGAAACCCGGGGACCGCCGATCGGTCACGCGATCGGATCGGCGGGGGCATGAGCCGATGAGCGCGGCTCGCCAGCGGGTGGGCGTCGTGTTCGGCGGGGCCTCGCGCGAGCACGGCGTTTCGTTCTCGTCGGCACGCTGCCTGCTCGACAACCTGCCGAAGGATCGCTACGAGGCGCTGCCGCTGTTCGTCGGCAAGAACGGGGTCTGGCACGATCCCGAGACCTCGTGGCAGGAGATGACGCGGCAGTTCGCGCGTCCCGCGCGTGACCTGCTGCTCGAAGGCATCGAGCCGGGGTCTTCGGCCGCTCCCCCCTCGGTCGCGGTGGATTCGTTCGTGAAGGCCTTTCGCGCGGCGCGGCCCGACGTCCTTTTCCCGATCGTGCATGGCACGAACGGAGAAGACGGCGTGCTGCAGGGCCTCTTCGAGGCGTTCGGAATTCCCTACGTGGGCTTTGGTGTGGCGGCCTCGGCCGCGGGCATGGACAAGATCCTCATGAAAGCCGTTTTCGGCACGGCCGGTCTGCCCCAAGTGCACTATCACTCGCTCTCGCGTGCGGACTGGCACAGCGTCGGTCGCCGGCACATGATGGAGGAGCGCCTCGAGATGATGCCGCTCCCTCTCTTCGTGAAGCCCGCGTGCGCCGGCTCGTCGGTGGGCGTGACGAAGGTGAAGAAGTACGAGGATCTGCCGCGTGCCCTGCAAACGGCGCTCCTCATCGATGAGCGGGCCATCGTGGAAGAGGGCATCGACGCGCGCGAGATCGAGTGCTCGGTGCTCGAGGGAGAGGACGGCGAGCGAAACCTGGCCTCCACACCTGGCGAGATCATTCCCGGCAACGAGTTCTACGACTACGAGGACAAGTACATCGGTGACCGCTCGAAGAGCGTGATTCCAGCCGACCTTTCGCACGACCTGCAAGAGGAGATCCGTACGCTCGCGGTGGCGGCGTTCGACGCGCTCGGCGGAGCCGGCTTCGCGCGCGTCGACTTCTTCCTGGAGCGCGGGACGAACCGCATCTTCCTGAACGAGCTGAACTCGCTGCCGGGCTTCACGCCGATCTCGATGTTTCCGAAGATGTGGGAAGCGTCGGGGATGCCGCTGCCCACGCTGCTGGATCGCCTCGTGAAGAGCGCCTTTCAGCGCCCCGCGCGGGGACGCTAGGAAGGGATCCGAGGAAGGGGGTCAGGTCCTCATTCTCAATTATAGTTTCTATAATTGAGAA
>JBDSFL010000554.1:0-3772 GCA_039919545.1 Thermoanaerobaculia bacterium
GTTTCCCCTGCGCTTGCGCGATCTCCTGGAGCGCGGTCTTGTAGTCCTGAAACGAGATGTCCGCGGGGTCCAGACGGGCGATGTGGTCGCGGAAAAGATCCGCCACGACGCCACGCGTCTTCTCCAGACCCGCGTCCAGGTAGAGCGCGGCGAACACGGCTTCGAAGGCATCGGCGAGGAGCGAGTCTCTCAGGCGGCCGCCGGAGCGCGACTCGCCCACCGCCAGGAGCAGGAGATCGCCGATGCCGAGCCGCCGCGCCAGGGACGCGAAGTGAGCCTCCGAGACCAGGTGCGAGCGCGCCTTCGAGAGCGCACCTTCGCGAAAATCAGGGAAGGCGTTGAAGAGCCGTTCGGCCACGAGAAACCCGAGGATGCTGTCCCCGAGAAACTCGAGCGTCTCGTTGTCCCGGCCCGACACGCGCGCGCTCTCGTTGGCAAACGACGAGTGCGTCAGGGCCCGCTGGATGAGGCTGCGGTCGACGAAGCGATGCCCGAGCGCCGCTTCGAACGCATCCAGCCGGTCTCCGAAGATGCTCGACATGGGCGCATGGTACCGAAGAGGGGAATCCTCCTGATCGAGCGAACACGGGGCCGAATGCCAGCGTTCGTCAGCAAACCGCGGCGGCGGTGTGAGATTCCGGCTGCCCGCAGTACGAGCGAACCGCCGTGAGCAGCTTCTCGAAGTCCACCGGTTTCCAGAAAACGCCCGCATCCACGTGTCGTACGGGCAGCTGCTCCTTGCGCACGCCCTCTCCCGAAACGATGGCCACCGGCATCTCGCGGAACGCTTCGTTTCTCTCGAGCTCGAGGCAGAACTCGAAGCCGTTCATCACGGGCATCCGGAGGTCGAGAAGGATCAGCGCGGGACGGCACCCCGATTCCAGGATCGTGAGCGCCTCCCGTCCATTGCAGGCCGCTTTCACCGTGTAGCTGTAGCTCTCCAGCAGGGCGGTCACAGCCGCTGCCGCAAGCATTTCATCCTCGATGAGGAGGACGTCGATCTCGACCCCGGATTTCGGCACGGCAAATACCATACTCGAAATTCCGTCGACCCGGAAGTTGAGTCATTTTTGTTTAGGTTCGAGACACTACGAGGCCTTGTGCGCCAGTCGCGACGCAACCTGTTCTCGTTTTCTGGTTCATGAATTCATGAACCACTGGTATCGTTTGATTCCGTGAAACGAGGACGCCCCACCCGTCGTGCCGATCCCGTCGATAATGCCCGCCCGCTTCTCTATTCCAAGACGTGTCAATACGCTTTGCGCACGATGGAGCGGATCGCCGCCGCCGAAGCGCGGACACCGGGAAGCTGGGTCCCGCAGGCCGAGCTGGCCAAGGAGCTCTCCCTGTCGTCGCCGTCCTTGGGTCAGATCGTTCACCGCCTTCGCAAATCCGGGCTGCTGACCGCGCGACGCGGCCCGTCCGGCGGCGTCGGCCTCGCTCGGCCCGCGACCGAGATCACCGTGGCCGAGGTGGTGAGGGCCATGGACGGAACCGGCCTGGCCGGCCGATGCGTGCTGGGCTTCGACCTCTGCACGGACGATGCGCCATGCGCGGCGCATCCGGTGTGGGCTTTCGTTCGTCCCCTGCTGGAGCGAGAGCTGGAAGCCCAGTCGCTCCAGGACCTCGTGAACACGGTCGAGAAGAAGAAGAGCCTCCGCAAGCCGAAGCGCATGCCCACGCCACCGGCCGGGCGCAAGGCGTCTCCGCTCCTTGTTGAACGTAAGTAGCCGTTCTGGGAAAACAGCGCCTGCAGGGCGGCGCGCTCACTTCTTCGCGGGATAATGCGGGCGGGCGGGCTGGCCGAACGGAGGTCTTTCATGGACGTCACCCTCAAGTGTTTTCCTGATTCCGGGTGCATCGCGTATCTCGTGGGCTGCACCCGCTCGCACCAGGCGCTGCTCGTCGATCCCAAGGCTGGCAAGAGCGCGACCTATCGCGCCGCGGCGGCCAGCTTCGGGCTCCACATCGTCGCGGTGCTCGACACCCACACGCATGCCGACCACCTCTCCGCGTCCGCCGCTTTCGTGCACGAGGGCGTGGAGCTGTGGATGAGCGCGCAGACCTCCTGCCAGCGCCCGCACCGCGCCCTCGCGCAGGGGGACGTCGTGGGTGTCGGCCAGCTTCGATTCAACGTGCTCGAGGTCCCGGGCCACACGAACGATTCCCTGGCGCTGTCGGGGCACGGGCTGGTCCTGAGCGGTGACGCGCTCCTCGTCGGCGGCCTCGGACGCGCAGATTTTCACGGCAGCGATCCGGCCGGGCTGTTCGACGCGGTGCGCGCCCGCTTGTTGTCGTTGCCCGACGACACGGTGGTCCTGCCCGGCCACGACTATCGCGACATCGTGTTCTCGACGATCGGGCACGAGCGTCGAAACAACCCGGCTTTCAAATTCGAGAGCGGCTCCGAGTACGCCCGCTCGCTCCACGCCGTCGAGGGCGCGGGCAATTCGCCCGAGGTGAACGAGGCGCTCGCCACGAACCTTCTGGCCGCGCCGGACCTGCCAGAGTCACCCGGCGTCGTCGCCGCATGCTGCGCCGCGGGCAGCTCGGCGGAGTTCGGCCCGCGTCCCGCCGAGCAGAGCGTGGAGGAGCTGGCGCCGCGGCTCACGGAGCTTTCCGCCGAGAGGAGCTGGATCGACGTCCGTGATCCGTTCGAGTTTCGGGCGGGCCACATCCCGGGCTCGCTCAACTACCCGCTCGCCGAGCTGGGCTTTCATCTCGACGACCTGCGCCGCAGCAGCCCCGTCGTCCTCTCCTGCCGCACCGGAAACCGCTCCATGACGGCCGCCAAGACGCTCAGCTACCTCGGCGTGCTGGATCAGCCAATCAATCTGGCCGGAGGCCTCGTGCGCTGGCAGGAATTCGGGTTGCCCGTCGAGCGCTGAATCGAGGCGGGTCGCTCGCTTTTACTGGTGCCGGAGGCCGGACTCGAACCGGCATATCCCTTTCGGGACCGAGGATTTTAAGTCCTCTGCGTCTGCCATTTCGCCACTCCGGCTGCTCGGGGGCTCTTCACGGGACGGGTCCGGAACTCAGGGATAGAGATGGAGGCGACGGTCGGAGTTGAACCGACGAATAAGGCTTTTGCAGAGCCTCCCCTTAACCACTTGGGTACGTCGCCGCCGTACCGGAACGCGGATGATAGCAGGAGCCCACACGGCCACTCGGCCCATTCGACACGGCCCGGGTCGAGCCTCCGCTAGCCTCGGAGCAGCGGCACCCCCTCCTTCAACGCAGTGAACGAGCGGCCTTTCGCGAGCTATCGTGAACGGAATTCCCTGACTTCGCGCTGAACGTCCGGCGGCACGTGCTTCGGGTCCGTCGCTCGCCTCTCCTCCCTGGCACTGAAAAGGAACGCCGCTTGAGAAACCGAAACGGTGTAGTGGATATCGCCTTGCTCATGGGCGGGGCTCTTTTCGCATCGCTCGGCACGGCGGCGCCGTTGCTCGCGCAGGCCGCGAGGTTCTACACGGTGGCCCCGTGCCGCGCCGTCGATACGCGGGCGGGAGCGGTGCCGTTCGGCTCCCCTGCTCTGGCCGCCGGGGCGATCCGCTCGCTTCCGCTCGCCGGAGCGTGCGGATCGCCCCCCACCGCGATGGCGATCGCGGCCAACGTCACCGTCGTTTCTCCCTCGTCGGCAGGCACACTCACGCTCTATCCCGCCGGAGTCTCAGCTCCGCACGCATCGGCGATCAGCTACCGCGCCGGAACCACGCGCGCCAACAACGCCGTGCTGGCGACAGGCGCGAGCGGTGGAGTCGCCGTCTTC
>JBDSFL010000595.1:0-7349 GCA_039919545.1 Thermoanaerobaculia bacterium
GTGTCGATCGTGGTCCCGGCGCACACCCCCAGCCGAACAATCTGACGCCGGACCGTCTGAGCCCGCACGGCCTGACCCCCACCGATCACTCGCCCAGGAAATTCCGAACGGCCACGCGCCCGGTCACTCACCCGAGACATCGAAGAGCGAGCGCTGCGCCGGGTCCGGTGCCTTGCCCTTCTTCTTCCGGCTCTTCTCTCGCTCCGCGGCGGGCTCCACGGGCATTCCGCTCTCATCGAGCGCGACGCGCTCGATGAGAGCGGGCTCGTCGATCTGCCCCGAGTTCACGCGCGAGGAGACGGCATACGCTTCCATCCGCTCGGCGGGAAAGGGCGCCAATAGCGGCGCCAGCCGCGCGGGATCGGTGAGCGTGGGGTCGAGCCACGCCTCCTCGTCCTCTTCCTTCAGGATCGCCGGCATCCGGTCGTGCACCTCGGCCACGAGCCGGTTCGGGAGCGAGGTGATCACGGTGAACGTTCGCAGCTCGTGTCCGTCGGGCGCGCGCCACGCCTCCCACAGGCCCGCGAAGGCGAAGGGATCCTCCCCCTTCAGCACGAAGCGGATCGGCACCTTCCGCTTGCTGCCGGGCTCCTTCTTCCACTCGAAGAAGCTGTCGGCCGGCACGAGGCAGCGCCGCTGCTGGAACGCGGTGCGGAACGAGGGTTTCTGAAGCAGCGTCTCGGCGCGCGCGTTGATGAGCCGGTTTCCGATCGATTCGTCCTCGGCCCAGGAGGGGACGAGGCCCCAGCGCATCGGCACGAGCCGCCGCCCGCTCTCGCTGGTGAGCACGACGCGCGCCTCCTGCCCCGGCGCCAGGTTGTAGCGCGGGGGCATCTCGAGCTCCGTCCCCTGGAAGCGGAAGCGCTTGCGCAGGAGGGATTCGGCCTTCGTCTGGGTGTAGCGGCCGCACACGCGATCACGTTACCAAAAGAGCTTGCGGCGGGGGCTCGAGGTCGGCGGACCGTGCCCGGGAGTCAGAAGGAGCCGCTGGCCCCGCCGCCGCCCGAGTCTCCACCCCCGCCCCGAAACTCGCCCGCGAGCTCCGACGGGGCCGAGGGACCGTCCAGCCGGGCCGGGGTGAAGGCGAGCACCACCGCCGCAACCTGCAGGTTTTTTCCCTCGTCCCGGAAGAGCGCCCGCGCGGTGAAGCCCGCGAGCTCCTCGTCGGGGGCGTTCTGCAGCGCGCGCTGGATCGCGAGAGCGGCGGCCCCGAGCAGCGCTCCGCTCACGACGAGGATGACCCAGAGCGGGGCGACGTGGATGTAGAAGCGCAGCGTCACGAGCGAGAGCGCGCCCAGCACGAGCCCGGCGTTCAGGACGAGGACGCGCCGGGAGCGGAGCCCCCACACCAGCACCAGGAGCGGGAAGATGGCGGTCGCGAACGCCGCCCACAAGCCGAGTCCGGAATTGCCAGCGGCGCCGGCATCGCCCATGCCCGTCAGCCGCCGCTCGCCCAGCTTCTCGATCACGCGGTGATCCAGCCCGTACCGATTCACGGCGGCGTAGGCGGCCGCCAGCCCCACGTAGAGCACGGCGGCGAACGCGGTGCGGTGCGGCGACACGAGCGACGCGCGGTCCAGCTGCCGCGCGCCCAGGACCGTGAGCAGAAGACCCAGTACCAGCCAGAGCGCGCGCCCCTGCGGCGCGCGCGCCAGCAGCAGGAAGAAGGAGACGGCGGAGAAGAGGCCGAAGAGCCACACGCCCCAGCGCCAGCACGCCGCCCCCCAGAAAAACGTCGAGACCGCCAGCACGCCGGTGATGACCTTCGCCTCGCTCGGATCCTGCTCGTGCAGCACCCAGCCTGCCGCGACGAGCGCGAAGACTCCCGCCCAGAACGAGAGCCCGCCGGCGCCCCCATAGGCGGACAGCTTCGGCGAGGCGAGCTGCAGCTCCGTGGCAACGGCGAGCGCGACGGCGAACAGCAAGCTCAGCAGCCCCAGAGTCTTGCTGGCGGAGCCCCCCACGGCGACGCAGAACCCGAAGAACGCGAGCACCGCGGCCGAGAGGAAGAAGAACACGAGGGCGCGGAAGACCGGGCCGACGCGGCGATAGGCGTTGGGGGTCTGCTCCTCGACGCGCTTCAGCGCCTCGGCGTCGATGACCCCGGCCTTGGCCCACGAGAGCGCCGCATCGCGCAGCGCCGTCTCCCGTTCGCGCTCTCTCCAGGCGGCCCTCATGCGTCCTCCCTCAGGCTGCGCCACTTCATGGCCACGAACACGAGCATCGCCAGGCTCGAGACCGAGACGAAGAGCATCGCCACGGTATCGGGCAGGACCTCGAAGATCACGCGCAGCGCGCCGAGGTAGGCCGCGATCGCCCCCTGCGCGAAGTACGAAGGCCGGCGTCGTTTCAGTCCGTAGGCGATGGCGATGGCCGCGGCGCACGCCAGCACGAGCTCCCAGGCGATCCAGCCGACTCCGCTCCGATCGCTGGATTCGAAGACACCCGACAGCAGCCCCGCGAAGAAGAGAAAGAGCCCCAGGTTGCCCCACACCATCTCGAAGTGCGCCTTCCGCTCGAAGCGGCGCGAGGCAGCGGCCACGACCAGGAAGAGCGCACCGCAGGCGAGCGCGTTGGCACGCAGGACCTCGGACTCCGAGCCGAAGATCGAGCGCAGCGCGGCGTTTCCGGAGAGGCCGCGCCAGGCCGCGAAGGTGGCCAGGGAGAGCGAGAGCACGGGGCGCGAATCGAAGCGGTACGCGGCCGCGAGCTGAAATACCGACAGGATGAGCAAGTGATACGGCCAGGCCTCCTTCAGCAGATGGAACTGCGCCTCGACGAAACCCAGGTCGGCCCCGAACAGCAGCACGCCCAGCAGGAGCAGCGCGTCGAATCCGATTCCCGACGAGGGCACCTCGCCCCACGAGAACTCGGGCGCGCGGCGCGCCACGACGAAGAGGCAGGCGGCCGACGCGAGCGTGAGGGCCGCCGCGATGCCGAGCGGGCCGATGGCGCGGAGGTTCTCCTTCACGAGGAAGCCGACACCCGTGGTCACGAGGAGAATGGCCAGCGACACGAGCGCGCGGATCTCGTTCCGCACCGAGACCAGCTCTCGGCCGTAGACGCGGGCCAACACCCGTTCGGTGCGCTCGTCCAGGACGCCTTCCGAACGGAGACGCGGAAGGGCCGCGAGGACGTCCGGATTCATGGGTCTCCCATCAGCTCGACGCCGTCGACCAGCCCGGCGAGCACCTCGCCGGCCGAACGGACGGCCGCGTACTCGCCCTGCAGGTTCGAGAGCGAGAGAGCGTGTACGCGCTCGGCGGGATGAAGCTCCCCCTCCAGATCGCGGCGGTCGAACGTGAAGGTGGCGTCCGAGACCACGACGACCGAAAAGCCCAGATCGGCCGCCATGCGCACCGTGGCCTCGACCGAGTTGTTCGTGATGACGCCCACCACGACGAGCGTCGTCCAGCCCCGCTCTCTCAGCAGGGTCTCCAGCCCCGTCCCGATGAAGGCGCTGTGCACCCGCTTCTCGAGCACGGTCTCCCCCGCGTGCGGGGCAGCCACGTCTTTGAAGTCACAACCCGCCTGGTCGGGGCGGTACGTGGAGTGCGGTTCGGTGGAGACGTGCTTGACGTGAACCACCGGGCGCGCCTGCGCGCGGAACGCGGCGAGGAGCTGCGCGATGTTCGCCTCGGCGTCCGGGTTGTTCCGCCGCCCCCAGCTCGGATGGTCGATCGCGTTCTGGAGGTCGATGAGAAGGAGCGCGGTGTTGCCGGGCAGGAGCGGGCTCATTCGCGCTCCCAGGCCGCCTTGGTGATGCGGTACCGCCCGTCACGCTCCACCAGGCGGAGATCGAAGCGATACGTCGCCGCACGGGGCAGGAAGGCCTCGGCCCCGCCGAGCGCGCGCGGCGTGCCGGCGAGAGCCGCTCGGAACGTGACGTGCGCCAGCCCGGTGCCCCGCTCGGCGGTGAGGTCCGAGACGCTCACGGAGAGCGAATCGTAACCGGCCATCAGACGGCGGAGCCCGGCCAGCAGCTCGGCGCGTGACTCGCCGTCAGACGCCTGAAATTCATCGGCGAGCTCGGCGGCGATGCCGTCCGCGTCGCGCTTCTCGGCGGCGGCTTCCACGCGCCCGAGCAGGGCCTTCACCGGATCGCTCTTGCCCCGGCAGGCCGGCGCCAGCGACGCGGCCAGCAGGACGAGCGGGACGAGGAGCCAGCGGCGCCGAGTCTCCCGTTTCGCCAGGACGGCGAAGACCCGTGGGGAGGGGGTACCGGGGGAACCCGGCGTCGGGTTCCCCCGGATCACCGTTGCGCCGTCAGCCCGCATGGGACTCCACCGCCGCGGTGTCTGCCAGCCGGCGTCGCCGCTTGCCCATGATCGCCCCGCTGATTCCCATGACCGGGCCGATCAGCACGTAGGTCATTCCCGACCAGGCCGCGAGCCGCGAGCCGCCGATGAGCACCACCGCGAGCGAGGCGAGCCCGATGAGGATGTTGTAGGTGTTTTCCAGGATGCTCTGCTTCGTATCGAACCTCTCCAGCTCCGTCAGCTCGAGCGCGGACGCCTGGCGCAGCGCGTGGACGTAGAGGAGCAGGAAGACACCGAAGACCGCACAGTAGCCGATGCCGTAGATGACCATCAGCTTCCCCGCCTCGCCGTCGCCCACCATGCGTTCCACGTGTCCATTCGCGAGCTCGACCTGGAGGCTCGCGCCCGAGAGCGCGTTGACGAGATACGTGAAGAGGAATTTCAGCGGGTAGACGTAGAAGAGCACGACGAAGAGGAGCGCGCCGTTGAGGACGAGCGTGGTGGTGTCCTGCAGTCCGTAGCGGCGGAAGAAGACGTACTGCGCGTACCAGATCTGGAAGAGCATGACGAAGCCGATCGCGAATGCGATGAAGCCGCGCATGGATCCCATCAGCTCGGTGAATGTGCGCGGCACCTCGAGCGAGACGACGAGGAGCGTGATGGCGAAGGCGAAGACCGCGTCGGAGAAGCCCTCGATGCGGGCGATCTCGCCGCTGCCGCGCCACCGGAATCCCGCTTTCACCCCGACGCCCTTCTTGACCAGTCCGTCCCGGATCATGAGGCTCCTCCCGCTCGCCCCGCCAGGGACGACGCCGCCGTGAGATCATCGCCCTGCCTTGAAAGACGTTACCACCCCCGACGAGCTCGCCGCCGCGCTGGGCGCACGCCTCACGCTCCTGTTCAAGCACAGCCCCCGCTGCGCGATCAGCGTCGACTCGCTCGAGGAGGTCGAGGCCCACCTGGGCGCGCGCCGCGAGGGGCTGATGAGCGTTCTCGACGTGGTGAAGCACCGCGCGCTCTCGCAGGAGCTGGAGCGCCGGAGCGGGATCCGGCACGAGTCGCCGCAGGCCATTCTCGTGCGCGACGGCAAGATCGTGTGGCATGCCTCTCACTTCCGCATCACGGGCGCGGCCATCGACCGCGAGCTCGCCACGGACGCGGCCGTCGCCGCTCCCGTGGCCTGATCGGCCTCCGGAACGCGGCCGCCGCCGCTTCGAGGCCAGCCTCGGTACCTCGCTACCTCACTCCCCACTCCCAGATTCCATAGGACGTTTTCTTGTCGAGCGCGTGCCCCGCCTCTTTCAGGGCGAGCGCGATCTGGCCGCGATGGTGTGACTCGTGCGAGATCAGATAGCCCACGAACGCCTCCACGTGCGGCTTGAAGCCCTTCACCTTGCCTCCGTCGGCCACGCTCTTCGTGATCAGGGCGGCGATGGCGGCCTGCGAGGTGGACAGCACTTTCAAAAGTGCCTTCTTGTCGACAGCCCCCTTTTCCAGCTTGCTCAGCCCGGCGAGCAGATCGGGCGCGGCGACTTTCAGCCACATCAGCCGCACGTTGTGCACGTGCGCGAACGCCTCGGCCACGCTGCGCCCCTTGCCTTGCGGAATGGACGCGAGCGCCTCGGGGGGGAGCGTGTCCAGGATGTAGGCGTGGATGCGGGCGTTGATGTTCCAGGTCTCGACGAGAGGGTGAGTCATGGCCGCTCCTGGGATCGGACCGACCCCCTGTCTGCTGTGAGACTTGCCCGGCTGATGATGGTGGCGGTGAGGACGGCCACGAGCGTCCGTTCGGCGGCGGGATTCGCGAACACCTCGGCCGAGGCGACGGTGAGCGTGCGCCCGGCGCGCAACACGCGGGCCAGGGCGAGGAATTTCTCGCCGCGCGCGGGGGCGAGGAGGTTGATCTTGAATTCGACCGACAGCACGTCGGTGCCCGCCGGCAAAAGGCTCAGCGCGGCGTAGCCGCAGGCCGAATCGGCCGTGCTCGTGAGGACCCCCGCATGGAGATATTCGTTCTGCTGGCAAAGGGCTTCGTCGAACGGGAACGCGATGCCGACGACTCCGGGCGTCACCAAGTCGAGCGTGGCCCCGAGCGTTCTCATGAACCGCTGCCGGCCGAAGCTGTCGCGCACCACCGCCGCGAATTCGGGATTCGCGGGGATCCACGCGCCCGCGCCCTCGCTCATCGTCTCTCCCGCGGCACGCGCGCTTCCTGCCGCGCGGATTCGATGACGCCCAGGAAGTAGGCCTCGTGCTCCTTCTCCACCAGCGCCATGAGCTCGAGCTCGTGCTGCATCGCGACGAGCCCTGAGGCGGCCGCATCGCGCGCGGCGGTCTCGTACTCGTCCACGTTCATCGTCTCCAGGCGACCCGCGAAGTACATCGGGAGAAACCACCCGCTCAGGGGACAGAGCAGCCGGAGCGTCGCCCCGATGGCGGTGAAGATGACCTCTCGCGCGGCCACCGGCGCGGCGCCCAGCTCGGCCAGCATCTCCCCCACCTTGCGGCGGTGGATCCACTCCTCTTCCTCGATGGCCAGGATCTTCGCCCGCTCCTCGCTTCGCTTCACGGAGCGGGCGTGCCCCTGATAGGCGAACGCGGCCGCCTTCTCGGCGGAGTACGCCGCCTGCAGCAGCGCGATCAGGCGGCCGCGGCTTCCCTCTGCGTTCCCGTTCTGGCTCTGGTGCAAGGCGCCTATTCTGCCGGATCGGCCGAGGGCGTCGCCGGCGGACCCACGGCCGCCGCCTGTGTCGTCTGGCGGCGTCGGTATAGTTTCGAGCTCGGGGGATCTGCATGGGAGAAACACCCGACCCGGCTCCGGCCTTCACCGAAGTTTCTTCGGAGGTTTCCTCGGAGGTCTTCTCGGAGGAGGAGCGACAGCGCTATTCGCGGCACGTGCTGCTGCCGGAGGTGGGCGTGCTCGGCCAGGAAAAGCTGCGGCGAGCCCGCGTGCTCTGCGTGGGGGCCGGCGGCCTCGGCTCCCCGCTCGCGCTCTATCTCGCCGCCGCCGGCGTCGGAACGCTCGGGCTGGTCGACTTCGATCGGGTGGACACGACGAACCTGCACCGGCAGGTGCTGTACGGCACGAAC
>JBDSFL010000646.1:0-2567 GCA_039919545.1 Thermoanaerobaculia bacterium
AACCGCATCCTGGGACCGTACATCGGCGAGGCGGTGCGTCTCCTGCTCGAAGGGAAGTCGATGGAGAGCATCGACCGCGCGATGCGCGCCTTCGGCATGCCGGTCGGCCCCATCGAGCTGCTGGACGACGTCGGCATCGACGTCGCGGCAAAGGGAGGCGAGACGCTCTCGGCCGCGTGGCCCGAGAGGATGCCGAGCGATCCCGCCTTCGGCAAGATGGTTTCCAGCGGACGCCTCGGCCGCAAGACGAAGAAGGGCTTCTATCTCTTCGAGGGAGACAAGCGCGCGGGCGCCGATCCGGGCGCGTACGCCGATCTCGGGCTCGCGGTCCCGTCCGGAAACGAGCTCCCGGCTGCCGACATCCAGCAGCGGCTGCTCTTCGCCATGATCAACGAGGCGGCCTTCTGCCTCGAAGAGAACGTGGTCGAGAGCGCGGCGAAGCTCGATCTCGCGATGATCTTCGGAACGGGCTTTCCCCCCTTCCGCGGCGGGCTCATGAAGTACGCCGACTCCCTGGGGGCGAAGGCGATCGTCGATGGTCTCCAGAAGATGACTTCGTCCCTGGGGCCGCGCTTCACGCCGGCTCCTCTCCTCCTCAAGCTCGCCGCGTCCGGCGGGAAATTCCACCAGGAGTAAACATGGCCAGCGTCAAGCCCGCAACCGAGGTCGATTCGTTCCTGAAGGGTCTGTTTCAGGGGCACATCGAGGAATCGCTCATCTTCCCCTTCCCGGAGGTCTCGGCCGACGTGAAAGAGACTGTGGCCGCCTTCTCGGACGCCTACCGCGACTTCGATGCGGCGAACATCGACTCGGAGAAGATCGATCGCGAGCACTTCTTCCCGCGCGAAGTGGTCAAGGCGCTGGGCGAGCTCGGCGTGATGGGCATGACGATTCCCGAGGAGTACGGCGGCTCGGGGTTCACGGCCTCGGCCTACTGCAAGATGATGGAGATGATCGGGCCGCTCGACGCGTCGGCCTCCATCGTCATCGGCGCGCACCAGTCGATCGGGTGCAAGCCGCTCATGCTGTTCGGCTCTGAAGAGCAGAAGAAGAAGTGGCTTCCGGAGCTGGCGACGGGGAAGCTCATCGCGGCGTTCTGTCTGACGGAGCCCGAGGCGGGCTCGGACGCCGGCTCGCTGAAGACGACTGCGGTCTATGACGCGGCGACGGACGAGTACATCCTGAACGGCACGAAGCAGTGGATCTCGAACGGCGGCTTCGCCACGTTCTTCACCGTCTTCGCGCGCGTGCCATCCGGGATCGAGGAGAAGGACAAGCACAAGGAGATCGCCTGCTTCGCCGTCATCACCGACGCGAACGGCAAGCTCGCCGGCCTCTCACGCGGCGCCGAGGAGAAGAAGCTCGGGCTCTGCGCGTCGTCGACCTGCCAGATCATCCTCGAGAACTGCCGCGTGCCGGCCTCGCAGATCATCGGCGGCACGGGGCACGGCTTCCGCGTGGCGGTGGAGACTCTGAACACCGGCCGCACCTCGCTGGGCGCCGGCTCGGTGGGCGGCTCGAAGATGATGATCAAGCTGGCCACCGACCACGCGACGCAGCGCAGGCAGTTCAAGACGCGCATCGCGGACTTCGAGATGATTCGCCAGAAGATCACGAACATGACGGCGAACACCTACGCGCTGGAGTCGATGGTCTATCTCACGACGGGGCTCATCGATCGCAAGGTGGCGGACTACTCGCTCGAAGGAGCCGTCTGCAAGGTGTTCGGCACCGAGATCCTTTGGCAGAACATCAACGACGCGCTGCAGATCGCCGGCGGCAACGGCTTCATGAACGAGTACCCGTACGGCCGCGCCCTGCGCGACAGCCGCATCAACATGATCTTCGAGGGGACGAACGAGATCTTGCGGCTCTATCTCGCGCTCTCGGGGATGAAGGAGCTGGGGGCCAGCCTCAAGGAAGTGCAGACCGCGTTCAAGAGCCCCCTGGCGCAGCGCGGCATTCTCACCGAGTACGCGCACAAGCGGATGAAGGGCTTCATCGTTCAGGACCACCTGACGAAGGTACATCCGTCGCTCTCACCGGAGGCCGACCAGGTGGGGCATTACGCCGGCATCTTCGCCAACGCGGTGGAGACGATCCTGAAGAAGCACGGCAAGAAGGTGATCGACAAGGAATACCAGCACGAGCGGATCGCCAACGTGATCATCGACCTCTATGCGCAGATCGCCACGCTCTCGCGCGTCACGTCTTCGATCGCCAAGAAGGGCGAGGCGAAGGCGGCCGGCGAGGTGAAGATCGCCCGCTGGTTCTGCTACCAGGCCAAGCACCGGATGGTGGGGAACCTGAAGGCGCTCGAGCGGAACAAGGACGAGGAGACGACCGCGATCAGCGAGCTGGTGTACGAAGCAGGCGGCTACCCGTACGACCTCTGGGACTGATTTATCCCGTCAATCAGGCGCCAGAATCCAGGTTTCGAATCGCCGGTGTCGAGAGACGCCGGCGACTTCATCTCCACGATCAGCGTTCCGACTCCATTTCCCGTCGGACCGGTCAACGTCCATCTGATCCGGCGCGAGCCGATCACCCTGGTCGATGCCGGTCCC
>JBDSFL010000648.1:0-5953 GCA_039919545.1 Thermoanaerobaculia bacterium
AAGCAGGGCCGCACGAAGGACGCGCGCAAAGCGCTCGCGGAAGCTCAGGAGGCTCTGAGGGAGAGCGACGACGCCTCGGCGCGGCTGGCGCTCGGCAGGACGTCGGCCGGTATTCGTGCCGCGGAAGGGGACGTTTCCGGTGCCGAGAAGCTGCTGTTCGAGGACGCCCAGCGCGCGAAGAAGGCCGGCCTGCTCGACGAGGAGCTGGTGACGCGTCTGGCGAGGGCCAGGATCCGCCTTTTCGCCGGGAAGGGGGAAGCCCGCTCCGAGCTGCAGGCTCTCGAGCGCGAAGCGCGCGCCGCGGGCTTCGTCCAAACAGCGCGCGAGGCGTACGCGCTGGCCCCCTGAAGGGTCCGAAGGGTTCTTACCTCCTACTTTTTTTTCGCTTCCGCTTCGTCGCCGCCGCGAACGAGCGCCGAGACCTGCGACTCGCCGACGTCGAGGAGGGCGGCGATTTCAGCGAGCGAGAGAAGGCCCTCGCGGCGCAGCCGCAGCGCCACACGCCGGCGCGCCACGATGTGCAAGCGAGGATGCTGGTTCAGCCCCGCGAGCGTCGCCTTCTCGTCACGCTCGATCTCGGCGATCAACGTCGCTGTGGGCACCCTCACCGGACGGAGATGGGTTCCCGTGACACCGGATGACGCTTCCCGGCTCTTGATCAGGGAATTCATCTCCTCACGAAAGCGTTCGCTTCCGAGGAAGATCCGGCCGACGAGCTGGCCCCAGGGGTCGTACGCGAGGCCCTCTTTCTCGGCAACGAAGGCGCGGTAGCTCTCGATCGCCTTCTGCCGCCTCTTCCCGAACTGCGCGAGCGTCCATTCCGTGTCGAGCCATTCGGGCGCCGGGACGAGCCCAGCCGTGCTCTGGTAGTTGCTCCACTTCCAGCCGGCGGCATTCTTGGCAAGTCCGGCCCGCACGGGATTCAGCACCACATAGCGGATCAGCTCGAGGAGATGACTCTCCTTCTCGACGAGGATCGCGTTGAATCGTCCCTGGAACAGGTGTCCGACTCTTCCGTGCCGCCGGTTCACGGCCTGCGTGAAGATCCCGTTCAGATCGCGCATGCCGCGCGAAAGCGTGGGCTCCGGCGTTTCCAGAAGGAGATGGTAGTGATTCCCCAGCAGGACCCACGCATGGAGCCGCCAGCGATAGAGCTCGACCGTTCGGCCCAGGATCTCGAGGAAGAGCGTTCGGTCGACATCATCCTTGAAGATGTCGGTTCGGCCGTTGCCGCGCGCCGTGACGTGCCAGAGAGCATCCGCGAATTCCAGGCGAAGCGGTCTTGTCATCGCGTGATTCTATAATGGAAACTGAGGACCTGACCCCAACTTGCGGCTAGACTGCAATCAGCCATGGAGACCGAGGTCAACCGTCTCGTCCCCGGGACCGAGTTCGGTCCATACCGCATCGACGGCTTCCTCGGCGAAGGTGGAATGGGCGTCGTCTATCGCGCCTTCGATCCCACGCTCGAGCGCCCGATCGCCGTCAAGCTGCTCGGTGCAGACGGAGGCACGCAGGATCGCGATCAGCGGTTCGTGCACGAAGCGCGCGCAGCGGCGGCTCTCAATCACCCGAACATCTGCACCATCTACCGCGTGGGGCGCGCGCTCGGGGTGGACTACATCGCCATGGAGCTGCTCTCGGGCACCTCCCTCGCGGCGCGCATCCACCAGGGGCCGATCTCCCCGCGCGAGGTGGCGCGCATCGGCCTCGCCGTGGCCTCGGCGCTGGCGGCCGCGCACGAGAAGGGCATCCTTCACCGCGACATCAAGCCGGACAACATCTTCCTCACGGAAGGGGGCGTGCCCAAGCTCCTCGACTTCGGGCTGGCCAAGCGGATCCGCACGCCCACCCCGCACGACGTGACGCTGGCCGGGGCGCCCAAGACGATGGACGGCATGGTGCGCGGCACCGTGGCGTACATGTCTCCCGAGCAGGGCACCCTCGGCATGCTCGACGGCCGGAGCGACATCTTCTCGTTCGGCATCGTGCTGTACGAGATGGTGACCGGCCTGCGGCCGTTCAAGGCGGACTCCGCGTCGTTGGAGCTGCAGCGCATCGTGCGCGACGCGGAGGTCCCGATCGAGGAGCTTCTCCCCACGATGCCGCGCGAGCTCTGCCGGATCGTGCACAAGTGCCTCGAGAAGGATCCCGACGAGCGCTACCAGCATGCCTCGGAGCTGACGGTCGACCTGCGGCATTTCGAGCGCGACGCGATCACCTCCTCCCGCTCCCGGTCGCTGTCGCCGATGAGCGGCCAGGCCGCGGCGCACCTGCCTTCCTCCGGCGGGGTCCCCGCCGGGGGCCTCATCGTGAGCGGCGCGACGCGCGCGGCAGGGGCGCCGGCGGACGGGCGCTGGGAACGCACCGGCGCGCTTTTCCTGGGCGGCATCGCCGTGGGCGCGGTGCTGGTCGCCCTGGGCGCACGTTGGCTCCCCTCCGGAAGGGGCGGGCACGCGCCGGCCCATCAGGTCAGCCTGACGCCCCTCACCTCCGACGGGGGGGTCGCGGGCTCCCCCACCTTCTCGCCGGACGGGGACACGGTTGCTTACAGCTCCGACCGGACGGGTAACTTCGAGATCTACGTGCGCCGTGCGTCGGGCGGGCGCGAGCTGAACATCACCAACAACCCGGGCGACGACGTGCAACCTGCGTTCTCACCCGATGGCCGGCTCGTCGCTTTCATCTCCACCCGCTCGTCCACGCGCGTCCTCACGCGCATCAACCCGGATCAGGAGCCGACCGGGGGCGACCTCTGGCTCGTGCCGCCGCTCGGGGGCGAAGCGCGGCTGCTGGCAAAGGACGCAAACTTTCCGTGCTTCTCGCGCGACAGCAAATCGGTCTACTACGTGGGGGGAGAGGAACGTCAGAACCGGATCTTCCGGATCCCGGTCACCGGCGGCGAACCTGTCTCGGTCATCTCCCAGGATGAGCACCGCGGTGAATTCCGGCGGCTCGCTCTGTCCCCCGACGGACAGTGGCTCGCCTTCGGCGTCGCCTATCAGGGCATCTTCTCCGTCAAGGCGCGGGGCGGCCCGGTGCAGCGGCTGGACGACGGCGCGCGCCCGGCGTTTTCATCCTCGCCCGACAAGGGCAAGGCACGCCTCGTCTGGTCGCTGCCCGACCAGAATCTCTGGGAGCGCGACTTCGACCTCGCGACGGGCCGGCTCAGCGGCGCCGCGCAGCGCCTCACCGTGGGCCGCGGCTGGGACACCGACGCCTCGCCCGATCCCTCGGGCGACCGCATCGCGTTCTCGTCCATCGATGTCGTGGCGCAGATCGTCACGATGCCCATCGGGAGCGACGGGCGAGCGAGCGGCCCGTTTGCTCAGCTGCTGCCTGGCGCAGCGTACGACATGGATCCGCAGCTCTCGCCCTCGGGAGACTCCCTCGTTTTCGTCTCGGTCGGACGCTGGCCCGGCCCCCAGCGCGCATTCCGCGCCAGCCTCGCTCGCGGTACCGTGGCGCCCTTCTCGGAGCTCGAGGGGATCTCCGAATCGAACCCGCTCTTCTCGCCCGACGGCAAGTGGATCGCCTTCGAGCGCGACACCGGCGACGGCCGCGGCAGCCTCCTGGTGATGCCGAGCGATGGAGGCGAGCCGCGCATCGTGGCGACGGCGGCCGAGAAGAGCGTGGCCGTCTGGCTCCCGGACTCGAAGCGAATTCTCTTCCAGTCGCTCGGCACGCCCAGGACCGAGTTCCACGTCGCGGCGCTCGACCGCAGCCCCACGAGGCCGCTCCTGCAGGAGCCGTACGACACCATGCATCCGGCCATCTCGCCGGACGGGAAGTGGCTGGCCTTTGCCGGAAACCCGGACGGCGGTTTCGACCTCTTCCTCAAGCCGCTCGCGGGGGGCGCTACGCGGAAGGTCGCCGCGACGCCGGGCCGCGACGGACACCCTTTCTTCTCGAACGACAGCCGCACACTCTACTTCCAGCCCGGACACCAGAACGTGATGAGCGTTCCGGTCGAGGGGGGCGCGCCGCAGGCGGTGACGACCGAGCCCACGCTCGATCTCTACCTCGAGGCGCCGCGCCTCACACCCGACGGCAAGTCGCTGCTGCTCTCGCGCTGCACGTTTCGTTCACGTGTCTTCGTTCTCGAGCGCAGGAGACTTTAGCCCTCCAGCCTCCGAGCGCCCAGGCCATGTGTCGGGAAGAGTACTCTCACCTGGAGCGACGGTGAGCGGCCCGTCCCGGGACCCGTGAGACGATCGTTCGATGCGATCGTTCCGACGAGTGATGCTGGGGGCAATCTTGCTGGGCGTGCCGCTCGCTTCCGCGTCCGCCACGCTGGCGGCCGGCCCCACCGCCCACACTGACCCGGTCGCCCCGTTCGTGCTCTCGCTGGCGCTGATCCTCGTCGGCGCCAAGCTGGGAGGCGACCTCGCCGTGCGCATCGGGCAGCCCTCCGTGCTGGGCGAGCTCGTCTTCGGCGTCGTGATCGGAAACCTTCCCCTCGTGGGCATCACGCACCTGGAGTTCTTGAAGGCCGACCCCTTCCTCGACATGTTCGCGCGGCTCGGCGTGCTGATCCTCCTCTTCGAGGTGGGCCTCGAATCGACCGTCCGCCAGATGCTCAAGGTGGGGCTCTCATCGCTTTTCGTGGCGGTGCTGGGAGTCCTCGCCCCCTTCGCGCTCGGCTGGGGCGTTGGCGCGTGGCTGCTGCCGGCGCAGAGCCCATACACGCACGCGTTCCTCGGCGCCACGCTGTGCGCCACCAGCGTGGGCATCACCGCGCGTGTGCTGAAGGACCTCGGAAGATCCCAGAGCCGCGAGGCGCGCGTGGTGCTGGGCGCCGCGGTCATCGACGACGTGCTCGGCCTCGTGATCCTGGCGGTCGTCACGGGAGCCATCGCCGCAGCCGACCGCGGCGGCACGGTGTCCGCGGGGGAGATCGGTACGTTGATCGCCAAGGCCGCGCTCTTCCTGTTCGGCTCGCTCGCGCTCGGAGCGCTCCTGTCGCCCCGCCTCTTCGCGCTCGCCTCGCATCTGAGGTCCAGGGGCGTGCTCCTCGCGCTCGGCCTCTCGTTCTGCTTCATGCTCTCGTGGCTGGCCGACAAGATCGGCCTGGCCCCGATCGTCGGCGCCTTCGCGGCCGGTCTGATCCTCGAGGACGTTCATTACCGCGACTTCGTGGACCGCGGCGAGCACGGGCTCGAGGAGCTCGTCCATCCGATCTCCGAGTTCCTGGTGCCGGTCTTCTTCGTCCTCATGGGGCTGCAGACCGATCTGTCCACGTTCGCGCAGCCGGGCGTCCTCACGCTCGCGGCCGCGCTCACGCTCGCGGCGATCCTGGGCAAGCAGGTGTGCGCGCTGGGGGCCATCGGCCCCGGGTTCAACCGGCTGGCGATCGGCGTCGGCATGATCCCGCGCGGCGAGGTGGGCCTCATCTTCGCCAACATCGGCCTCGCGCTCGTGCTCCAGGGGAAGGCGATCATCGACCGCTCCATTTTTTCGGCCGTGGTGGCGATGGTCATCGTGACGACGATGGTCACGCCGCCTGCCCTGAAGTGGGCCTTCGACCGCCCGCCGAAAGCACCACCTGCATAATCGCCGAAACGACAGCGGGAGGATTTCGATGACGCAAGCGCGACTCAACCCCGTGGCGATCCTGGTCTCGGCGTTCGCACATCAGGCGCTGGGCGCGCTCTGGTATGGCGCTCTCTTCGCCGCCCCCTGGATGAAGCTCGTGAACAAGCCGCTCGAGGAGCTGCAGGCGGTGGGCGGAATCGCTTACGCCATCGCGTTCCTCGCCGCTCTCGCGATGGCGACCGCGATCGCCATCCTTTTCCGACGCGCAGGCACGGCCACCGCGGCCGAGGGAGCCATCATCGGCTTCCTCCTCGGCGCCGCGCTCATCATGGCTCCATGGATCACGAACGGCGTCTTCGAGGCGCGACCGCTGGCGCTCTCGCTCATCGATTCGGGCTATCCCGTGATCGGGCTGACG
>JBDSFL010000684.1:0-6664 GCA_039919545.1 Thermoanaerobaculia bacterium
ACGCCGGTCCACTGGCCGATCGCGCTCCAGCCCTCCTCGCAAGTGTGCCTCGTGATCTGCGTGCGCGACGGGAGCTGCCTCAGCTCGTCGAGCGAGAAGGTGCGCGGCCTGGCGACGCTCCCTTCCACCTGCAGTCGCCAGCTCGCGAAGGATCCGCTCTGCAGCCGACGGTACTCGGTTCCGAGCTCTCCCTTCACGCTGACGGCGGGGTCGAACGTCCCGGTCGCCGGAAACGAGGTGAGGTCGGAGGGACGGTATTCCCGCGCGAGCGACTGTCCCGGCAGAAGCCTGGTGTGGGCCGAATACGTGAGGGCATCGCCCATCCGAAGGAGGTTTCCGAAAGTCGGCGGTGCGTTCTTCAGGAAGCGAGGAAGAACGAGCCCGCCTGCGGCGGCCGCGAGCCCCGTGAGGATCGCGCCACGGCGCGTGATGAGAGAGCGGGGTTTCATCGTCATCCTTCCACGGTCATGGACCGCATCTGCCGCCGGAACCCGGACTTCACGACCATCACCACGTGCACGAGCAGGAACACGACGAGCGCCGCGAAGGTGAAGAAGTGGATGGTGCGGGCGGATTGATAGCCTCCGAAGAGCGAGAGCAGGAAAGGAAACGACGTCGTGACCGCGGGCGACATCGTGAGCCCGGAGACGACCATCAGCGGCAGGGCAAGGAAGACGACCCACGAGTAGGTGATCTTCTGAAGCACGCCGTAGCGTGGGCCCCCGCTCGCTTTTGGAATGCGGAAATGCAGATGCTCGGCGACATCGCGCCAGACGAGCCGCGGTGACAGCTCCTTGGCACCAGGCCAGACGTGCCCGCGAAGGTGACCGCCGAACAGGCCGGCCAGGAGATAAACGGCGCCCGGCAGCACGAGACACCACGCGGCGAGGAAGTGAAGGCTGCGCCCCCATCCGTTCTTGTTGAAGATGTCGTACGTCCGGCTCGCGCTGAAGACGCCCGACCCGACCTGGATGAAGGGCTTCGGCTCGTCCCACCCGCCGTGCTTGTAGTTGCGGCTGATCGGCAGCTCGAAGAGCGCAGGCGTGAGGTCGTTCCCCGTCTCGCCCCAGTAGAGACGCGGATGCACCATCAGGATCTCGACCCCTGAAAAGACGAGCAGAAAGAAGCTGAGCGCCGCGACCCAGTGCGAGATGCGGACCCAGCGCGCGTGATGCGGTGGTGCGCCCTCGTCGACAGAGAAGTCCGCGGCTTCACTCATCGTTCCTCCGACGCCGATCTTTCTGAAAGTCGAGAGATTGTGTCAGCTCTCGATCACTTGCCGCCACTCGAGCCCGAAGCGGGTGAGATATTTCCTCAGCCGGTCGGCGTCGTTGGGCGCTTGCTTCTTCGCGCGCGAGACCGCGAAGAGCGTGCGGCCCGCATCCGATAGCGAGCGGGAGCCGCGGCAGACCCGGATCACGTCGGCAAGCTGCGCCGCGTCGAAGCGATCGAGATCGGTCGAGCGGGAGCCCAGAACGGTGGAGAGCGATTCGTCGGGTCCGAGGCTGTCGTCATCCGTCTGGTCTCGCCACTGGGCTCTGAGCCGTTCGATCTCCTGATCCACATCCTCGACGCCGATGCGACCGCCGGTGCAGAGAGTCGCCATCCGGGTCACGGCGCCGTTCAGGTCTCTGAAGTTCGCAGCCCAGACGGCGTCGCCGCTCGTGGCGAACTTCAAAAACCGCTGCCGCGCTTCCTTGTTGAAGCGTGCGAGGACTCCGTTGCGCGTGGCGAACTGCTCCAGCTCGTACTCGAGATTGGGCTCGATGTCTTCGGCGCGCTCGCGCAGCGAAGGGAGGCGGAAGGTCCAGAGGTTCATGCGGGCGAAGAGGTCCTCGCGGAATCTCCCGTCCCGCACGTCGAGCTGAAGGTCACGGTTCGTGCCGGCAATGAGCTGGAAATCGCTCTTGGCCTCCTTGTCCGAGCCGACCGGCAGGAACCGCTTCTCTTCGAGCGCGCGCAGGAGCATCGCCTGCTCGTCGAGGCCGAGCTCGCCCACCTCGTCGAGAAATAGGAGCCCGCCGTCGGCCGAGCGCAGCAGGCCGGCGCGTCGGTCGACAGCGCCCGTGAAGGCTCCCTTCTCGTGCCCGAAGAGCGCCGACATCGCGCCGTCGCCCCGCAGCGTGGCGCAGTTCACGTCCACGAACGGTCCCGCGAGCTGGCGTCGCGCCTTCTTCAGCTCGTACACGCGCCGCGCCAGGAGCGACTTTCCCGCGCCGGTGGGCCCGAGGACGAGCATGGGCGCCTTCGAGGCGATGGCGACACGCTCGATCCGTTCGATCAGCTCGTTGAAGCGATGGCTGCGCGTCGCGATGCCCGACTTCAGGAACGTGAGGCTTTCCTTCTTCTCCTTGTGAAAGCGGGCGGCGATGCGGTCGTAGCGCGAGACATCGAGGTCGATGAGCTGAAAGGACCCGTGTCGCGCGTCGCTCTTGCGGGTCGGGGGCGCCGTCTGGATGAGACGTGCGGGGAAGTATCGCGCCTCGGTGAGCAGGAAGAGGCAGATCTGGGCGACGTGCGTACCGGTGGTGATGTGGACGAAGTATTCCTCCTTCTCCACGTCGAAGGGGTACGCCCTCGCGAAGTCGTGAAGCGCGGCGTAGACCTCCTCGAAATCCCAGGCGTCCTTCATCTCGACCTGATTCGTGCGGACGTCCGTCTCGGGAGAGATGGAGCGCACGTCCTCACAGATCTGGTCGGTCAGCACCTGGAATCGCTGCTGGTACAGAAGCTCGAGACGATCGAAGAGCAGGTCTTCGTGCTGGAAGAGCGACACGGTCGGACGCCACGCCCCCCAACGCGCCGCCTGCGTGCCGCGATCGAGGGTGGGACCGAGAAGACCGATCAGGACCTGCTTGCGACGCATAGCACTCAGGATAGTTGTTTATCCTAACGTCTACAATCGATGGAACGCACGAGATCGATCGGGGTCTCCGATATTGGCGCTAACAGTAATCGCTGGAGGCACTTACGCCGCTGATCTCCCGCCGCTCGCTCCACTGGTACGCGCTTCGCAATGTTCCTCCCAGACACGGAACGAAATCGGAGGACGCGATGGCAAACCCGGCACTCTTCAAATCTCTCGTCGGCAAGCTGCTTCCCGCCGCCACCACGGTGAACGAGGCGGGTGGGAAGGCCTACGAGCCGACGCCGGAACAGGCTCTGGCGCAGTACGTCGTCACGGGGTGCCTGAACGGAACGTTCTATGCCTCGGCCGAAGATCAGCTTGCGAACATCCTCGATCTCGCCAAGGGCGTCGACTCCGAGCTCATCTCGAAGCTCGCGGTCTACGCGCGGGAAAAGGCCTGGATGAAGGACGCTCCGGCCCTCCTCTGTGCTCTCCTCTCCGTGCGGAATCCCGCGGCGCTGGCCCGGGTGTTCCCGCGAGTGATCGACAACGGAAAGATGCTCCGGAACTTCGTTCAGATCATCCGGTCGGGCGCGGTCGGGCGGAAGTCGCTCGGCTCGCTCCCGAAGCGGCTCGTCGCCGAGTGGATCGCGTCGAAGGATGACGCGGCGCTCTTCCGGGCGTCTGTGGGCCAGTCGCCGTCGCTCGCCGACGTCATCAAGATGGTTCACCCGAAGCCGAAGGACGAGGCGCGAAAGGCGCTCTACGGATATCTGATCGGAAAGGAAGTCGTCAACGGCGATCTCCCGCAGGTCGTGCAGGCGTTCGAAGCGTACAAGGCGAAGCAGACCGGAGAGGTACCGGACGTGCCGTTCGAGATGGTGACGGCGCTGCCGCTCGGAAAGGAAGAGTGGACGACGATCGCCAAGAACGCGTCCTGGCAGATGACGCGAATGAATCTGAGCACGTTCGCGCGGCACGGTGTCTTCGAGGGGGAAGGAATGGCCGAGCTCGTCGCGAAAAGGCTCTCGTCCGCGAAGGAGGTCGCGAAGGCGCGGGCCCTTCCGTATCAGCTCCTCGTGGCCTACCGGTCCGTGAGTGAGAACGTTCCATCGATCGTGAAGGACGCCCTGCAGGACGCGATGGAGCTCGCCATCGTGAATGTGCCGCAAATCGATGGGAAGGTCTTCATCTGCCCGGACGTCTCCGGCTCGATGCGTTCGCCCGTCACGGGCTATCGAAGGGGTTCGAACTCGGCGGTCAGGTGCATCGACGTCGCGGCGCTCACGGCCGCGGCGATCATGAGGGCGAATCCAAACGCGGAGGTGATCCCGTTCGAGCGGAAGGCGGTGAATGTGAAATTGAATCCGAGGGACTCGGTGATGACCAACGCGGAGAAGCTCTCGGCCATCGGCGGGGGGGGAACGAACTGCTCGGCGCCTCTCGAGCTGCTCAACAGCACCAGGGCGAAGGGGGATCTGGTGATCTTCGTCTCGGACAACCAGTCGTGGGCCGATGCCACGCAGAACCGGGGAACGGCACTCATGAACGAATGGAGTCTCTTCAAGAGTCGGAACCCGAAGGCTCGGCTGGTCTGCATCGACGTCCAGCCGTACGGTAAGGTTCAGGCGGCCGAGGGTGCTGACGTCCTGAACATCGGTGGGTTCTCGGACGAGGTGTTCAGGCTGCTCGGGGAGTTCGCGACCGGAGGCCTCGGGGCGGGAAGCTGGGTTTCCAGGATCGAAGCCATTGATATTTGAAAGCAGCTGATCATGGGGCCGGGTCGAATGCAGCCACGGACTACATCTACAAACATGTTCGGTCTGGGCATCACCTCGTCGACCCGGCTCTTTTTTGCCGCCATCGTGAAGGGAAGGAAGTCATGGAACGTCCGTACGAAATCATGAATGTCGAAGGGGGCGTCCCCGTGAAGTCCTGGACGCACGGGGTTCCGTTCGAGGAAGAGGCGAAGCAGCAGCTTCGAAACATCGCCCGGCTGCCGTTCATCCACAAGTGGGTGGCCGCGATGCCGGACGTGCATCTGGGCAAGGGCGCCACGGTGGGAAGCGTCGTCCCGACGCGCGGGGCCATCATTCCCGCCGCCGTCGGCGTCGACATCGGCTGCGGAATGATCGCGGTGGAGACGGACCTCACCGCCTCCTCGCTGCCCGACGACCTGCGCGCGATGCGGTCGGCGATCGAAGGGGCGGTGCCTCATGGCCGAAGCGAGAACGGCGGACGCCACGATCGCGGCGCCTGGGGTGAGCCCCCGGCGCGCGTGGCCGAGGCGTGGGCTCCGCTCGCGACTCGTTTCGATGCGATCGCCAAGAAGCATCCGTCGATTCGTAAGGCCAATCACGTGACGCACCTCGGCACGCTCGGGACGGGAAACCATTTCATCGAGGTCTGCCTCGACGAGCGGGAGCAAGTCTGGTTCGTTCTCCACAGCGGGTCCCGCGGCGTCGGAAACCGGATCGGCAGCTCCTTCATCGACCTCGCCAAGGAAGACATGCGGCGGCACTTCATCAACCTGCCGGACGCCGACCTCGCCTATCTGCCGGAAGGGACCGCGCACTTCGACGACTACGTCGAGGCGGTGTCTTGGGCGCAGGAGTTCGCGCTGACGAACCGGCAGATCATGATGGACACCGTCGTCGCCGCGGTTCGAAGCGTTCCGGGCCTGCCGGCGTTCCGCACCGATCTCATGGCCGTGAACTGCCATCACAACTACGTGGAGCGGGAGCATCACTACGACGCGAACGTCTTCGTCACGCGCAAGGGCGCCGTGCGAGCGCGCGCGGGCGACCTCGGGATCATCCCGGGGAGCATGGGGGCACGCTCGTTCATCGTGAGGGGGCTCGGAAACAAGGAGAGCTTCGAGAGCTGCAGCCACGGCGCGGGGCGTGCGATGTCGCGCACTCAGGCCAAGCGGTGCTTCACGCTCGCCGACCACGCCAAGGCCACCGAAGGAATCGAGTGCCGCAAGGACAAGGACGTGATCGACGAGACACCGGGCGCCTACAAGCCGATCGATGCGGTGATGAACGCGCAGAAGGATCTCGTGGAAATCGTCCACACGCTCCGGCAGGTGGTCTGCGTGAAGGGATGAGCGACCTCGTCGTCATCGACGGCTCGATGGGCGAAGGGGGCGGGCAGGTCCTCAGGACCTCGCTCGCCCTCTCTCTCGTCACGGGCCGTCCCGTGCGTGTCGAGAACATTCGCGCCGGACGAAAGAAGCCCGGCCTCATGCGGCAGCACCTCACGTCGGTGCAGGCCGCGTGCGCCGTGGGTTGCGCGCGCGTCGAGGGAGCGGAGCTCGGTTCGCGCGAGGTGCGTTTCGAGCCGGGACCGGCGCAGGGGGGCGAGTACGAATTCTCGGTCGGCACCGCCGGGAGCACCACGCTCGTGCTCCAGACGATCCTTCCCGCGCTTCTCGTCGCTGAGCATCCGAGCCGCATCCGTCTGTGCGGCGGAACGCACAATCCGCTCGCGCCACCGTTCGATTTTCTCCAGAGGGTCTTCGTGCCGCTCGTGAATCGCATGGGGCCGAAGATGGAGGCGTCGCTCGTGCGCCCGGGCTTCTATCCGGCCGGGGGAGGCGAGTGCGTCGTGACCGTCGAACCGTGCCGCAAGCTCTCTCGAATCGATCTCACCGAGCGCGGTGCCGTGCTCCGGCGCCTGGCCTGCGCCACGGTCTCACGCCTTCCGCGCTCGATCGCCGAGCGCGAGCTCGCCTGCGTCGCGGGTCTGCTGGGCTGGGGTCCCGAGAGCCTGAGCGCGGTGCAGGCGGAATCGCCAGGGCCGGGAAACGTGGTG
>JBDSFL010000701.1:0-12175 GCA_039919545.1 Thermoanaerobaculia bacterium
CAAGACGATCACCACCAAGGTGAACGTGAACCTGGGCAACTCGGCCATCGTGTCGGGCGTGGAGCAGGAAGTGGAGAAGGTGCTGCTCTCCGAGAAGCTGGGCGCCGACACCATCATGGATCTCTCCACCGGAAACCTGATTCCCGAGATCCGGGCGGCCATTCTCGACTTCACCACCGTGCCGCTGGGCACCGTGCCCATCTACGAGGCGCTGGCCCTCGTGAAGCGCGCGCAGGACCTCACCATCGAGCACTACCTCGAGGTCATCGAGTTCCAGGCGCAGCAGGGCGTGGATTACTTCACGGTGCACTCCGGCGTGCTGTGGGAGTACCTCCCGCTCGCCGCCCGGCGCATCACCGGCATCGTCTCGCGCGGCGGCTCGATCCTGGCCGAGTGGATGATGTTCAACCGGAAGCAGAACCCGCTGTACGTGCACTTCGATCGCATCCTCGACGTGATGCGCAAGTACGACGTGACCATGTCGCTGGGCGACGGGCTGCGCCCTGGCTGCCTGGCCGACGCCAGCGACGCCGCGCAATTTGCCGAGCTGGACACGCTGGGCGAGCTGACGCAGCGCTGCTGGGATGCCGGCGTGCAGGTGATGGTGGAGGGCCCGGGCCACGTGCCGCTCGATCAGATCCCCATGAACGTGCAGCGCCAGCAGGAGATCTGCAAGGAAGCGCCGTTCTACGTGCTCGGCCCGCTCGTCACGGACGTGGCGCCCGGCTACGACCACATCACGAGCGCCATCGGCGCGACGATCGCGGGGAAAGAAGGCGCGAGCCTGCTCTGCTACGTGACGCCCAAGGAGCACCTCGGGTTGCCCAATGCCGAGGACCTGCGCCAGGGGCTCATTGCATACAAGATCGCCGCGCACGCCGCGGACATTGCCAATCACAAGCCCGGCGCCCGGGACCGGGACGACGCGCTGTCACGCGCGCGCTACGCCTTCGACTGGAAAGAGCAGTTCCGGCTCTCGCTCGACCCCGAGCGCGCGCAGGAGATGCACGACGCCACGCTGCCGCAGGAAGCCTTCAAGACGGCGGAGTTCTGCTCGATGTGCGGGCCGAAGTTCTGCTCGATGCACATCAACCGCGCGATCGAGAATTTGCGCGACGAGCCGCTGCCCGAGCTGAAGGATGCGGATTCGTGCATGGAGCCCACGACCACGGCTGTGGGCTGAGGTAGGTGGGGATCGAGGGAACCCGGTACGGGTTCCCTCGACAGCGGCGCCGTCAGCAGCCGCCGCCGTGCCGCAGAAGCCAGGGGCCCTGAGCCACGAGGAGCTGGTCGCGCTCGTATTGGAGCAACAGAAGCAGATTGCGGGTTTTCAACGGCAACTGACGGAGCGGGACCGGCGAATTACGGAGCTGGAGCGGCTACTGGAAGAGGCGCGGCGTGGTGGTAAGCGGCAGTCGGCGCCGTTTTCCAAAGGGTCGCTTAAGACTGATCCGAAAGGGCCTGGGCGAAGAGCGGGTGCGGCTTACGGGCGGCAGGGCCGCTGGTGATACGATTCTTCGGCTTCAAATATCTGATTTCGATCGCTGCGGGAGGGGTCATGCGCCTACGCTCTTCGATGGGAATCTCCCTCGGATTTCTTCTCGTCCTCACTTTGCCGGCCACCTCCCAGAACCTCGTCGTCAACGACACGTTCGATGTGGGGCCGCAGATCTCCGGTTGGGCGAGCTTCGGCTCGGCGCTGGTGGCCGATGGCGGGCGAAGCTGGTCCGCCAACGATGCGAATGGCTTGTCTGCCTCGGGCTCGGCGCTGATGACGATTTCCGCAACCGCGCCTGTCGGGACTCTCATCGGCCTCTCGCAGTGCATCGACATCTCGGCGCAAGCGGCCCTGAGCACCTACAAGTTCTTCACCAGCGCTGACGCCCTCGCCGTTCAGAATCAGGAGAGTCGCGCGATCGTCGAGGTCGCCTTCTTCTCCAACGCAGCCTGCACCACCTTCCAGAACCTCGGTGAAGGACAGGGCGGCAACGTCTCGCTCGTCCCGCCGATCGGTCCACCGTGGAAGACGTTTCCTGGCAACGCAACCGCGGGAGGCACCGAAGGGACCGCCACGGCTCCGGCGGGAGCCAACGGCCTGCAGGTCCGCCTCTACCTCGAGCGGACGAGCGGCACGACCCAGCAACAGATCCAGTTCGATTCCGCTGTCGTCCATCTCCAGGGAACGACCCCCGCCACCCTGACCCGCTTCGAAGCCGAGTGAGAGGAAACATGAAAATCACTCGCAGCCTTCCTATCCTTCCTGTCATCCTTCATGCCTTCGCCCTCTTGGCCTCATTCCTCGTCGCAAGCGGCGCCTTCGCTCAGTGCCCGGTCATCGCCATCTCGCCCGCGTCGCTCTCCAACGCCACGTCGGGCCAGGTCTACGGCCCCGTCGCCTTCAGCGCGCTGCCGGCGTCCGCCTACACATTCGACGCCACCGGCCTTCCCACGGGCTTGACGATGTCCGTGGGAGGCTCACTCTCGGGGACGCCGACCCAGAATGGCACCTTCGCCGTGCGCACCGTCGCCACCAGTGCAGCCAGCTGCGTGGCCACGCACATCATTCCGCTGACGGTCGTCTGCCCGGCCATCACGGTCAATCCCGCAACGATGCCCAACGGCCTCGTCGGCATTGCCTATCCGAACCAGACGATGGCGGGAGTCGGCGGCACCGCTCCCTACACCTTCGCCGTCACGAGCGGTGCGCTTCCGCCCGGCCTCACGCTTTCGGCTGGCGTCGTCTCCGGCACGCCGACCACCACGGTGGGCAGCCCCTTCAACTTCACAATCACCGGAACCGATGCCAACGGCTGCACCGGCTCGCGCGCCTATACGGTCGCCATCGGCACCTGCCCGACGATCACAGTCACCAACCCTGGCGTCGTCAACGGCACGAGCGGCAGCCCCTACACCACCGCCGCTTTCACTCAGGCCGGAGCCACGACGCCCAGCTTCACCATCGGAAGCGGCACGCTCCCCATCGGTCTCTCGCTGAATCCGGGTACGGGCATCATCAGCGGCACGCCCACCCAGACCGGCACCTTCAGCGTGACGGTCAAGGCCACCACGTCCACCGGCGCCAACACCGGCTGCAGCGGCACGGGAGCCACGTACACCTTCCAGATCTGTCCGGTCGTCACGGTCACCGCGCCCACCCGCCAGGACGGCGTCGTCAACGCGGCAATCCCCAACGTCACCTTCACGCAGTCGGGCGCGACGACGCCCAACTTCACCGTCGCCTCCGGTTCTCTCCCCGCGGGCATGACGCTCGGCCTCACGACCGGCGTGCTCGGCGGCACCCCGACCGCGACGGGGACCTTCTCGATCACCGTCAAGGCCACCGACACCGCGGCCGGGACCAATGGCTGCAACGGAACGAGCGCCACCTATACCTTCCAGATCTGCCCGGTGATCTCGGTGACCGCGCCCAGCCGCCAGGACGGCGTGGTCAATTCGGCGATTCCCAATGTCACCTTCACACAGACGGGCGCGACGACCCCCAACTTCATCGTCGCTACAGGCTCTCTCCCCGCTGGCATGACGCTCGGTCTCACGACGGGAATCCTCGGCGGCACCCCGACGGCGAGCGGCACCTTCTCCATCACCGTCAAGGTGACCGACACGGCCGCCGGAACGAACGGCTGCAACGCGACGAGCGCCACCTACACCTTCCAGATCTGCCCGGTCATCACGGTCACGAGAACGGGCGGAGGCGCGTTTCCGCAGGCGACCTTCAACGTCGCCTATGCCGGACAAAGCTTCACGGCCGCAGGGGGCACGGCGCCCTACACCTTCACGGTGACCGCGGGCACCTTCCCGACCGGGCTCACCCTCGCCGCCGCCGGGACGATCTCCGGCTCCCCGACCGCGGTCGGCACCTTCAGCTTCACGGTCACGGCGACGAGCGCCGCCGGCTCGCCGGCTTGTACCGGAGCCGCGGCGTTCTCCATCGCCGTCGGTCCCCGGGCCGTCACCGACACGTACAGCAATCTCGTCCCGAACACGCAAGCCGTGGTGACGGGGGGAACGACGGGGAGCCCGGCGACCCCCTTCGTCCCCATCGCGTTCGCATCGAGGATCACCGTCAACGACCAGTCCGACCAGGCCATCACCCTCACCACGGGAACCTTCGCGACGACCGCCGTCGGCAGCGTCACGGTCGCGGCCGACGGGACCTTCATCTACACGCCCCCCATCACCGCCGCGGCGCTCGCCGCCGACTCCTTCTCGTACACCATCACGAGCAACGCCGTTTCGACCGTCGGAACCGTCAATCTCACGCTCGCCAACCGGGTCTGGTACATCAACCCCGCAGCCGCGCTCTCGGGTGACGGGCGCTCGAACACGCCCTGGAACAATACCAACCTCATCGCGGGAACCACCGCGAGCGACATCCTGTTCGTGTATAGCGGCAACACCGCGAACCTCCAGACGAAGATCACCCTTCTCGCGAACCAGACGCTCTGGGGGCAGGGGGTCGCCCTCGTCGTCAACACCTTCACGCTCGTCGCGGCCGGGGCGGCTCCGACGATCACCAACTCCGTGGGCGCGACGCCGCGAGACGTCGTCGCCGTGAACAACGGCAACCTCATCCAGGGCGTGACCCTCACCACAACGGACACGAACGCCGGCGCCAACGCAGCGTCCCTCGTGAAGGGCTCGCCAATCGGCCTGACGACGACGACCTCGACTCTCAACGTGCCGAGCGGCACCGCTCACGGAATCAACCTGGCGGCGACCGCCGCGGGCGTGATCTCCCTGACCGCTACGCCGATCACCCTCGCGAGCAACGGTACCGCCTTCGCCATCGGCTCGGGAACGGGGAACGTCACGCTCACGACCTCGCCCATCTCACACACGGGAGCTGGCGGAACCGGCATCGCTGTGAATGGCCGCACCTCCGGCACGGTGTCATTCCCCGCGGCGGTCAGCGTGACGGGCGGCGGCTCGACCGGGATCAACCTCACGACCAACACGGGGGCGACGATCAACTTCGCCGGAACGCTGACTTTGACGACCACGACCGGGCCGGCATTTGTCGCGACAGGGGGCGGGACGGTCACGGCTACGGGAACCGGAAGCGTCGCCTCGACGACGACCGCTATCGCTGTGAATGTCTTGAACACGACGATCGGAGCCGGTGCGCTGACCTTCCAGGCCGTAAACGCGAACGGCTCGGCGAACGGAATCAACCTGACGAACACCGGCTCCTCGGCTGGACTCACCGTCACGGGAACCGGCGCGGTCGACAGCGGTGGCGTCATCCAAAACACGAGCGGCTCAGCGATCGTGGCAAACAACACTCAGAATCTCTCGCTGACACGGATAAGGATCTCGAATCCGGCCACAGGCGGAGGTCACGGCATCGACGCCACGAACCTCCGTGGCACCTGCCTCCTCGACACCTCGACGATCGCCGATTTCGTCTTCTCTACCTCCGATGGAATCAGCATCACCAACAACAACACAAATCTGACGAAGCTCACGATCACCGGCTCGACCTTCAACGGCAGCGACACGGGGAATGCAGGTGTCTTCATGGAGGCACAAGGAACGTCGAACATGACTCTCTCGGTGGAAGGCAATTCACTATTCACCGACATGTTCGGCGACGGACTTCATGCCTCGACGATTACTGGCGCGAGCGGCACGGTCAACGTGACGGTCAAGGATTCCACCTTCAACAACGCCGCTGTCCTTGGCAACGGTGGCGTCTTATTCACGCCCTTCGGAGGCCCCACGAACTTCACTTTCAGCGTTATCAACAACACGTTCGACACGATCATGCGTCCAATTACCAATCTCGGAGCTATCAGCATCACCGATGGTGATCTCGATGGCGGCGGACCGACCATGAACGGAACGATTCAGAACAACACCCTCAACAACATCATCGGCAGCCGCGCGATCACCTTGATCGCCGACACGTTCGCGGGTCCCATGACTCTGTTGGTCGACAACAACACCATCAATCGCCTTGGATCGACCACAAAGCATGCCATCAACATCGGCACGAGAGACAACGTGGTCGGAGCCAAGGTGACCGTGACGAACAATATGATCGGCCAAGCCGCCAACCTGTGGACGTCCGGAAGCGGAACCGCCGAAGCGGTGCTGCTCCTGACGCAACAGTCCTCATCCATGAACGCCCTGATTCAGGGCAACATAGTCACCGCGAACGCGACGCTCGAAGTCATGAGGGTGCGAGCCATCGGCTCGTCAACCCTCAACGCGACGATAAACGGCGGAAACAACCTCTCCGACACGAGCGGCGCTCACATCGAATTCGGAGCGGCCACGGGGACCGGGGCGGTCGTTGGTGGCAACATCTGCCTCAACATGTCGGGGAATACGGTTCCCGCGGCAGGCGTCGGCGTCATTCAGATCTCCGAGAACGCCGCGCCCGGAAACATCAGCGTCACCCAGGCCAGCGCGGCGGCGGTCGCCGCCGCCAACAACGGCGCCACCGTCACCGTCACCGGTACGCCGGCGTTCGGTCAACCGAGCTGTCCGTTGCCCTAGCAGCCCGTGGCAGAACTCCTGCTTTTGAATTAGGCGGTCGCCGTTAGCAGTCGGGTTGGTATAACAGTCAACACCCGAACTGGCGCCCGCTGATGGCCCGACTTTCGCTTGCGGTTGTAAACCCGAGCGAGCAACACAGCCAGTAGGAAGATGAGTGCTCTCAGCGCCGAAAACAACGCCGAAGAGGGCCTCCAGGAAGGCCTTGCTTCTCCCTTGCAGGTTCCGGGGCGTCCCGATTCCGATCAGTGCTCAGCAGTGACGCCGAGTATCCCAGGAAATCACGCAGCGCTATTGAGTCCGCGCACCACCATGCGGCTCCGTGCTCCGAAGGGAGACCCTCGAAATAGCCCACCAGACTCACCCGGAAGTAGATTCCGGGAGCCACTGACGGCCGTCCTACTCCGTTCGAGAACACTCCGCTCCTCGCGATCTCGCCTTCCACGAACGCGTCGAAATCGAATCGCTTGACGGGTTTGTTCAGCGCTCGATAGAACACGTGCTCGACTCGGGCGATTTCATCCGTTGCGATCCAGAGTACGTCCTGCTGGTCCAGGTCTTTCCGTCCGATCGCCATCTGTCATCTCCCGCGTCAGACTGTCGTTGTCCTGGCGGGGGACGCACACCCCTTGCCGGTTACGAAGGACGTATGCCACAGGCTGGTGGGTGTCCTCACAACCTCGAGACTGGCATTGGTGCCTCGAGATTGAAGGGCGCCAGCACGACGTTGAAGTCAGGATCCATCGACCCGCGCGATTGCTCTTCGAGATTCAGCTCCGCCAGCAAATCGCGTCGCCTCGCGAATCGGTAGGCCTCGGCCAGCCTCGCCGCGTTGCGCGGAGTGGGCCAAAGCTCGTAAAGCCGCTCGTGTCGCCGTGGCGATGGGCACCAGAAGCCGCGCGCGTGAGCTGCCGGGGCCGAACGTCCGCTCGAAGTTATCTGATGCGGTCACGGGCAGCGTCTCGAGCAGAGGCGAACCGAGGTCGCCCAGGAAAACGACATCTCCGTGCGGTCGCACGAAATCCGACGATCCGGAGGCAGCGATCCGATCTCGCGAAGCTTCGTCAGCGCCACGGCGGTCGATATGCGCTGCCTGGCATCGTTGCTGGCGCCGAATCGACGCTCGTCGAGCGTGAGGCCGAGGACGGGGCCTGTGAGGAGAAGCGACAGAAGGAGCGAAATCGTCACGGGACGCATCGCGATGAAGAGGCTAGCGCTGGGGCGTGGGACCGCGAGACGTTCATTCCTTGACGGATCGGACCTCGTTGATTGGAAGCGGATCAGGATGCCTCGGCGCTGACGGTTCAGTGTGCGCAATTCACGCTTCGGCGATCGTCCGAAAAATCTTCTTGTCGGATCGGTGGATAGAATGAGGCGTTCTGCGGCCAGCGCGTGACCAGCTGGGACCGTTCCTTCCGCCGAAAACGGAGGAAATCTCGATTTTCCCTCTCGCGAACTTTTCGCTCCGAGATCACTCGAAGCCATTCACCTGTTAGACATTGCGGGTGAGCGCCACTTCAATGAAACGGAGCTGTTGAACCTGTCGCTGATCTTCGAACGAAGTTTATGTTCCGAGAGTGAGCGATCTCAGGCTTCAACATCGAGTGCGAAAAGTGATGCAAATGCGGTCCTGAGCGCCTTGCGCTGGAGCCTTGTGATGCGATAGGGTCCGCGCTTTCCCGGTCGAAGTTCCATCCATACCTTGGCGAAGGTGTCCTGCGGCTCCAGCCACGCTTCGCGCTCGTATCGATCAGGTGTGACCCGGTTCACAACAGGCGTGTCCAAGCGGACGTTCCGTTCACTTGGCCGGCCAGAAGAGGTTTCCTTGATGAGTTCCTGGCGAATGGTTCCTGTGTCGGTGCGCATGATTGGCTCATGGTCGAAGATGATTTTCGAGATTCGACGACTCCTGGGATTGGTCATCTTCGTCGCCGGAATTCTCCCTTCATCGGATCTTCGCGCCGACTCCACGGCCGCTCTCGCGGCCGGGCAGCTTCGTGTTCAAGGAAGCCGACTCTCGATCGCCACCGAGGATCGCGATCGGACGATCAACATCGGCGAACGCGCCCAAGTTCGCACCTGCTACGGCAATGCCTCTGTCACCTGCGGAATCACGGTCGCCAGCGACCCTCTGATCGCGGGACTCTTCGTCAAAGCCGAGCTGAGAGGCCCCGAGCTTCCGGAAGCTCTCGTGCTCGACACCGTTCCGGGAGGCTCCTTCTTCTTGCCGAGCTTTCAGCTCGAGGGTGACTACACGCTCGAGAATATCCGGCTCGTGGACGCCTTCGATCGCGTGATCGGCTCGTCCGAGCCCTCGCTCGTGACGTTGCACGTGCGCCAGATTCTCCTTTCGTCGGCCACGGTGACCACTCTCTCCTTGGCGGACCTCAAGGCGCGAGGCATCACTCTCACGCAGCAGAATT
Source organism: Thermoanaerobaculia bacterium (assembly GCA_039919545.1). GTDB lineage: Bacteria > Acidobacteriota > Thermoanaerobaculia > UBA5066 > UBA5066 > JBDSFL01. Next base: position 8,943 of record JBDSFL010000701.1, read on the forward strand.
TTCGAGCTTTCAATTTTGCCGTTGGTTTCGCCTTCGATGGTCATACCGTCAATATCGAATTTCCGTTCCTGTACCAAGGAAATGGAAATGTCGATCCGCTCGACAAGCCTGCCGTGGATCTGAGTTCCTTGAGCGACCTCACGGCGGCGCAAATTCACGCGATCGAGCGCTGGCAGCCCCCGAACATCGTTCCCTTCAGGCTGGATCTGCCGCCCGTCGATCCGCTTCATCGCGTGGACGAGGTCGAGGAGTCGATCGACATTCCTCTGTTTGGCGCCATCGTCATTCCGGGAAACGTGTCGTTTCTGAACCAGTTCTTCGATGCACGTCTCATCGTCAGCAACGGAGCCCCGATCGGCTCTGGAGCGATCCTTCAGAACGTCACGGGCTCGATGCGACTCCCACACTCGGATTCGGGAGCCGAGCTGCTCCGGCTCGCGTCCACGACACCCCCGGTGGGCGTCGGACAGAAGATTCCCGTGGTCGGCAGCAACAACGTGCGCGATCTCGCCCCGGGAGTGCAGGGCATGGCGAGCTGGACCATCGAGGGTCTCGTCTCGGGCACGCACACGCTGCGAATGGACATCGCGGCGGACCTCGTCCGTCCGGGACGCGAGCCGCTGCCGCTCGTGGGCGTCGCGCAGGCTGCCGTCGAGGTGGTGGATGCGCGCTTCAATCTGACGTTCTCGCATCCCAGCGTCGTCAGGGAGGGCGAGGCGTACACGCTCTACGTCACGGTCGCGAATCTGTCCAGAGCTGCGCAGAACGCGATCAGCGTGAACCTCAAGAAGGCCGACGGAACGAACAACCTCACGGGCACCGCTCCCGCGCCCGGTGAGTCGCTCTCACGGCAGATCGAAACTCTTCTCCCGGGCCAGTCCGAGACTCTCGAATTCCGCCTCGTGGCCAGCCTGACCGGTCGCTGTGTCGCCACGACGTTCCAGTCCACGTCCTCGGCCGGCACGGGGACCATCCGCCTGCACACGGGCGTGGGGGAGCAGGGCATTCCGCTCTCGCCGGCTTCGCTGGTTCTCCCGCGATTCTCCGACCTGCTGCCTCCCTCGTTCGTTCAGGCGAACATTCGGCTCTTCGGACTCGCGTACAGCCTCGCCGTGGCTCCCGCCGGACTCGCTCCCGCGGGACTTCCGCACGTGATCAAGTCGGACGTGGAACGACGCGCCGTGGATCTGGGCGAAGCAGGACAACGGCTCTTTCTGAAGGCAACGAACCTCGACACGTTCGAGGTGCTCGCGCTCGACCAGCTCGCGAACCGGCATGGCCTCGAGGAATTCGATGCGCTCCGCCGGACGCTCGACAAGGGGCGTCTCGCCTCGGCTTCCCTTGGCGACGTCCTACGCTCCGAACAGCAGGGAAGCAATCTCTCGGCGATCCAGCTCCTGGACCATTTCGCGAGCACCACCTCGTATGCGCGTCCGTACTTGGCGACGACGATCGCCGCCGTGAGCGGCGCACCGATCGTGCCCGAACTGCGCCGGTACGACTCGCGGGGGACCACATACCTCGCCCGGACGACCGATGAGCCCGCACCGCTGCGGACGCTCCCCTTCGGCGAGGAGTACTCGATACTGGACGCGGGCTCCACGCGTACGGCGCTGTTGCTCGTGGGACGGCTCGAAGACACCGCCTCGTACCAGCTCTATCTGCACGCGGACAACGGCGCGGGCTCGGGCCATTTGGTGCTCATCGTACCGACCGAGGATCGGAATGGTTTCCGACGGGTCGACTTCGGAGCGGTCTCGATGGCTCCGGGAGAGGTCTTCGCGGTCAAGGTGGCGAAGGCGGCTGGTGAAGCGGCTCTGACCTTCCAGCTCGTTCACGCCGGCACAGGAATCGCGGTGAGCGGAGCGCCGGTCGCGTTCGTGACCGCGATGTCGCTTCCACCGTTTCGGCTCGTCGGCTCGATGCAGGACGAAGTTCTCGACCGATACGGGCTCGCGGTCTCGTACCTGTTCAACCGGCCGCCGGACAGGGTTTCCGCTGAAACCGCCGCGAGCTATGGCATCCGGACGACTTTTCACGGACAGGACACGGCGTCCCCCGCGCTCACTCTCGATCGTGCGCTCGAATTCCACGGCGTCGCCGCTTTCTTCCAGCCGAACAGCGAGCGCGTCGTGAACGTCCGCTACGCCACTCCGATCAGCCCCATCGTCGGGACGTTCGAGGGGCGGGACATCGTGAGTCACGAGCACCGGCTCGATACGGTCCGTTTGCTCGACACGCATGGCAGCTCGCTCGAGTCTGCCGTGCCTGGTGTGGGTCTGGAGACGAATCATGTCGGGGGTCTCGTGGACGGCAAGGTCGTTCGTGGCTCCGGTGAGCTTGTTTCGGGAGCGGTCGTTCAGCTCCTGCGACGCCGAAAGATCGAAGGGATCTCCGACGACGAGATCGTCATCGACCTCGTTTCCGAGGTGACGACCGGAAGCGACGGGCTCTTCTTCTTTCCGTTCGTCGAAGAGCCGATGCCGCAGGGGAGTTTCGTGTTCGCGGGCTACAGCCTGCGCGCTTACGTTCCTGCGGGTGTGGCGTCAAATGAGCCCGCGGAGACGGAAGAGGTCTCTTCGTTGATCCGTCTGCAGTCGAGGCTCTCTCACGTGAACATCGCGCTTCTCGGGCGAGGTCGCGTCTCAGGACGTCTTCTCTACGACGACGACAGCTCACCCGTTCCACAAGGCGAGATCCGGGCCTCCAGCACCCTGTTCGGAGAATCGCTCGCCGGCGTCGTCGCGACTGATGGATCGTTCTCGATTGCCGGACTTCCCGTGGGTCCCATCACCGTCAGCGGCCGCGATCCCAAGGGCAACCGCGCGTTTCAGACGGTCGCCATCGAGCATCCCGGCGACGTCGTCACCACCGAAGTCCGCCTTCCCCGCGAGGCGACGCCGCGCGTGGGAACCGTGGTCGGTCGCGTTCTGATGCTGCGGCGGGGCTCGACGGCCTCAGAGCTGCTGCCAGGCGCACGCGTCGTCGTGTACAGCGGCGGCGCCCTCATCGAGCAGCGGTTCAGCGATTCGTTCGGCAACTTCCGATTCAACCGGGTTCCCGCAGGTCAGGTCACCCTTCAGGCCTCTCATTTCGACATCTCCCGCACTGTGGCGCTGGGTGATCTCGTCCTCTCGGCCGACCAGACCGCTTCCATCGATCTGACCGTGCCCGAGACCGCGACTCGCGTCGTCGTGGGCCGGGTCCTCTTTCATGACCCGACGACCAACACC
>JBDSFL010000070.1:0-10772 GCA_039919545.1 Thermoanaerobaculia bacterium
GGCGAACGAGCCCTCGAGCCCGGCCGAGGCCAGGAGGGACGCCAGCGTGCGGAACATCGCCACGGGACCGCACGCAAAGACGCGGCGATAGACGACGCCGGCGCCGATCGCGGCCTCGAGCAGGTCGGTCACGCGCGCCTTGCGCCCGAGCGAGCCGTCGTCCGTGGCGTAGCGGCAGCGATGCGGCCCGAGGAAGCTCTCGAACTCTGAGCGCTTGAGCACATCGCTCTCGTTCCGCCCGCCGTAATAGAGATCGGCGGCGATGCCGCGCTGCGAGAGCACACGCGAGAGCAGGATCAGCGGGGCGAGCCCGATGCCGCCGGCCACCAGGGCCACGCGGTCGCTCCCTTGCAGATCGTCGATCGGGAAGGGCACGCCCAGCGGACCCAGCACGGGCAGCGGCGTCCCCTCCGAGAAGCGGCCCAGCAGCTCGGTGCCCACGCCGACGCTCTTCACCACGATCTCGATCGCGGGGACGCCGCCGACCGTGGTCACGTCGGCGATCGAGAACGCGCGCCGCAGGTACGGGCGCAGTCCCTCGCCCGCCTGCACCATCGCGAAGTGTCCCGGTCGGGTCTTGTCACCGATCGACCCGGCCTGAAGGAACAGCGAGTAGTGCGCGGCGTCGTAGTGAAGCGTCTTCAAGACGCGGAGGGTTTCGTTGACCGCCATGCGTAAGAGGGCGACACTCGCCCGGCGCGGATTATGAGCGACCGGACCCGACGCTTCCATCCACTTCTCGTCGGAGCGATCGGGGGCCTGGCCTTCGGCGACCTCCTGCTGGGCTTGAACCTGCAGACGCTGGGGGCGTTCTCGGCGCTGCGCCTGCTGTCCGGAGGGGCCCTGTGCGGACTCGTCGTCGGCGTGCCGCTCGCCTTCGTGCGGCCCCGCCTCGATCGCCCCTCGCGGGGCGCGTGGATCCTGCTCGCGCTCCTCGCGGCCGGCTTCGCCCTCTTCGTGGAATCCCAGCGGCTGAGCTTCTATTCGTTCCTGGGAAACGGCGCGCGCCGCGTGCTCGTGGCCACGCTGCTCAGCCTCAGCGCCGCGGCCGCCGTGGCGATCGTCTCGGCCGTCGTGCAGCCCGGGCCCGAGAGCTCTCTGCGCACGCTCCTCGCGCTTCTCGCGCTCTTCCTCCTCGTTCCGCTTTCGGGTCGACCGGTACCGGACCGGGCGAAGCTCGGCATGCCGCCTCAGGTTCCCCGGGCGGCCACGCGCAGCCTGCTGGTGGTCGGCCTCGAGGGTATCTCGTGGGACCTGCTGGTCGCCGGGGCTTCGGACGGTTCGCTCCCGGTGCTCGCGCGCCTGCTGCGCGACGGCGCGGGGGGACCGCTCGTCTCGCAGGCGCCTTACGACCGCGCCGCGCTGTGGGCGACGGTGGCCACGGGGAAGCGTCCGGCCAAGCACGGCGTCGTGTCCGGCGTCGTGTGGGAGACGCTCGCGGGGGATCTCGCGATTTTCCCCCGCTTCCCGGGGGCGGCCGCGCCCGAGCGGCTCCCGTTCTCGCGGGCTCGCGAGATGCCGGGCCCCCGGCGTTCACGCACCTTCTGGGAGATCCTCGCGGTGCGCGGCCACCAGGCCGCCATCCTCGGCTGGCCCGAGGGAAAAACGAACGAGGAAAAAATGATCGACTCGGAGCTCCCGGTGTGGGCGACCAGGTCGACGGCATCCGCTCTGCCGAGCCCTGCCGATCGCGCGCGGCTCTTTCACGTGGACGTGCGCCAGCTCGACCGTCTGCTCGTGAAGGCCCTTCTCCCGGAAGGCCTCTCCGAGGCGGAACGGGCGCGCGCGCATCCGCTCGAGGGGGCGGCTCACGATCTCTGGGTCGTGGGCGCCACGCTGGGCTCGCTCCCGACAGGTCTCAACAACGTCTCGGCCCTGGTGCTCTCGGGGCTCGCGAATCCCGCGCGCGTCTTCGGGCCGGCGGCGCAACCCTCGCGCTACTGGGGCAGCCCGCCGCGCAACGGAGACGTCCGCACGCGGGCGCTGCGGGCGTATTACCGCTTTCTCGACGAAACGCTCGGGGATCTGGTGGAGCGCGAGGGGAAGGATCGGACCATCTGCCTCTTCTCACCGGTCGGGTACGGCCCGCCGCCTCCGCTGCAGGCCATCACGGAGTTCCTGAAGGGGCGCGAGCCGGAAGCGAGCGCCGAGGCCTCGGCCGACGGCTTCCTCGTTCTTTGCGGCTCGGGCATCCGCTCGGGGGTCCGGCTCACCTCGGCGGTCGCCGCGGACATCGCGCCCACCCTGCTGGTCCTCGCCGGCGAGCCGATCGCGCGCGACATCGACGGGCGCGTTCTTTCGGAAGCCTTCGACGAACGCTTCTCGAGCTCGGCCAGCATCCCGATCGTCACGACTTTCGAGGCGGAAGGCCCTCAGTAGGCACGGCTTCGAGGGCGCGCGTGAGCGCCTGGTCGAAGAGTCCCGGCGCCTCGAGCGGCGCGTCGTGCCCCACCCCCGTGATCACGATGCAGCGGGCGCCGGGAACCCGCGAGGCCGCGCGACGCGCGTCGGCCACCGGGAAGAGAGGATCCCTCTCGCCCCAGAGAAAAACAGTTGCATGAGGAAGGAGCGTTTCGCGCCCGAGCAGCGCGTCGGCCTCGCCCAGGGAGGCGACGGTGTGAACGACGTTTCGCGCGCCGTAATTGCGGCCGAGCGCGTCCACCACGAAGCCCGCCAACGGAAAGGGCTTCCGGAAAAAGAGCAGGTCCACGAGATGCCGGGCGCCGGCCCGGTCGAGCGGCGAGAGGCTGCGGCGCGCATCGAGGATGCCCTCCGGGGTCGGCCGCGTGAACCCCGCCGCGTCCACGAGCACGAGCCGTGCGACGCGCTCGGGCGACTCGATCGCGTAGCGACCGGCCACCCAGCCCCCGAGGGAGTGCCCCACGAGGTCGAACCGGTCGAGGCCCAGGGCCGAGGCCATCGCGGAGAGCGCCGCAACGCGCCCCCTCAGGCCGTAGCCGGTCTCGTCCCGCGGCGCGTCACTGGCCCCCGAGCCGGGCGCGTCGGGCAGGAGCACCGTGCGGCCGGCGCGGCGCAGGCTCAGGGCCGCGCGAGTCCAGTAGTCGGATGTGGCCCCGAGCCCGTGCAGGAGCACGACGGGGCGCTCGGCTGAGAGCGGCCCGAGCACCCACACCGAGAGGCGGCCGCCGTCGGCGGCGCGAAACGATTCGGCGTGGGCCCCCGTGGCGCGCAGCACAACGCCGTTGAGCTCGTGCACGGTACGCATCGGATCGCCGACGAGGGCGCCGAAGCCGGTGAAAAGAAGGCCCAGCGAGACGAGCCCCAGGCAGGCGCCGAGGCGGAGCCGCCCCTGGCGGGACGGCTCGGGCAAGGGGAGCCTCAATAGTCGAGCAGCGCGACGAGCGCGTCGTGGATGTCGTCGCTCTGCGGAAGCGTCGCATCCTCGAGACGGGGCGCGTAGCCGCAGAACGCGTCCTTGGCGCCCACGCGCCGCACCGGCGCGTCGAGGTTCTCGAAGAGCTCGTCGGCCGCACGAGCCGCGATCTCGGCGCCGTAGCCGTGCGTGACCCAGTCCTCGTGCACCACCAGGAGACGGTTCGTCTTCTGCACGCTCTCGGCGATGGCGTCCCAGTCGTAGGGAGCGAGCGAGCGCAGGTCGATGACCTCGACGTTTCGCCCGGATTCCTCGGCGATGCGCTTGGCCGCGACCACGCTCCGGTGCACGGTGGCGCCGTAGGTGACGAGCGTCGCATCCGTGCCGGCGAGCGCCGTGCGCGCCTTGTCGAACGGGATCATGAAGTCGGGCCCGGGATACACGCCCTTGTTGTGCGTCTGACGATACAGATGCTTGTGCTCGAGGAAGAGCACCGGGTCGTCGCAGCGGATGGCCGTGCGCAGAAGGCCGTTGGCGTCTGTGGCGTTGGAGGGCATCACCACGCGGAGCCCGGGGATGTGCGTGAAGGTCACCTCGCCCGACTGCGAGTGGTACGGGCCGCCGCCGGTGAGGTACCCGCCGATGGCCACGCGGATCACGACGGGGCTCTTGAACGTGCCGCCCGAGCGCCAGCGCGTGGTGGCCAGCTCGTCGCGCAGCTGCTGCATGGCGGGCCAGATGTAGTCGAAGAACTGGATCTCGACGACGGGCTTCAGGCCGCGCGCGGCCCAGCCGATGGCGCGTCCCACGATGCCCGCCTCGGCGAGAGGGGAGTTGAAGACGCGCGCGGCGCCGAACGAGCGCTGGAGCCCCGCGGTCACCTTGAAGACGCCCCCCTTTCCCTTGCACTCGTCGAGCACGCCCACGCGGCTCGCGTCGGCCACGTCCTCGCCCCACATCGCGATGCGCGGATCGCGCGCCATCTCGTCCTTCAGCGCGGCGTTGATGAGATCGACCATCGTGGTGGGCTCGCCGCCGGGCGCCGGGGCATCCTCGGTGTCGAACGCCTTGGACGTGGGATCCACGTCAGGTGAATAGATGTGCGTGAAGATCTCTTTGGCCTCGGGCTGCTCGCGCTCGAGCGCTTCGTCCGCGGCGCGGTTCACTTCCTCGTCGATCTCGGCCTTGAGCGCGGTCAGCGCTTCGGCGCTCAGGATTCCCTCCTGCATCAGGAGGTGCTCCATGCGCGCGATCGGATCCCGCTCGGATTCCCTCTGGCGCTCGAGCTCGGGGCGATAGGCCCTCTCGTCGTCCGAGAGCGAGTGCGAGTACGGACGGATCACGTGCGCATGCACGAGCGAGGGGCCCTTGCGCTCGCGGCAGTAGGCAAACGCGTAGCGGAAGGCGTCGTAGCTGGCCAGGAAATCGCAGCCGTCCACTTCCGTGACGAAGAGCCCCGGATACGAGCGGACGAGCTTGGAGATGGAGCCCCCGGGCGTGTTCACCTCGACCGGAACCGAGATGGCGTAGCCGTTGTCCTCGATGACGAAGACCACCGGCAGGAGCGACGTGCAGGCCGAGTTCAGCGCCTCCCAGAACTCGCCTTCGGACGTCGAGCCCTCGCCGATGGTGACGACCACGAGCTCGTCCTCGGCGAAGCCCGAGGTGATGGACTTCAGGCTGGAGGCCTCGCGGCGCGCCAGGTAGCGCCCCGCCTCGGCCGCGCCGACGCCCGGAAGACATTCCGAGCCGGTGGGCGACGAGGTGGTGAAGATGTTCAGCTTGCGCGAGCCCCAGTGCGAGGGCATCTGCCGTCCCGCCGACGAGGGGCCGTCGGAGGCGCCGACGCCGTCCAGAAACATGTCGAGGGCGGTCATGCCGAGCCCGAGACAGAGCGCGCGGTCGCGGTAATACGGGAACACCCAGTCCACGCCCGGCTTCATCAGCATCGCGATGGCGGTCTGCATCGCCTCGTGCCCGGCGCCGCTGATCTGGAAGAAGATCTTGTTCTGCCGCTTGAGCTGGATCTCCTTGTCGTCGATCCGGCGGGAGAGATAGATCGTGCGATACGCACGCACGAGATCGTCCGGAGACAGATCGTGCATGTTCTCCATTCGCGAGGTCGAGACTTCAGTCGCCATCTTGCTTCTCCGGATGCGCCGGCACGCGTCCCCGAAGGGCTCGGGCAGCGGGACGGCAGACTTGCCGGAAAGAGTACCAGACAGAAGGCGCGACGTTTCGTCAGGCCGCGGGGGTGTACGAGCCTTCGGCGGCAGGCTGCGGGTCAGGCTCCTGGCTCCAGTCCGTGTGCGGCCGGCGGTTCCTCACGATCCAGTCGAAGACGAGCGCGCGGTAGGTCCTCGCGCGCACCCCCTCCTTCTCGAAGAACGGGACGAGCTCGTGGTTGAGCGCGGGCAGCTCGTAGAAAGGGACGGCCGGGAAGTAATGGTGCTCGAGATGGTAGTTCGACCAGAGATAGACGACCTCCCAGAAGCGCGACCGCTTCATGCGCGTGGCCCACTTGGCGGGCTCGCCGGGCACGATGTCGTAGTGCTGCCCGAGGCGGTTCAGCGCGAAGGCCGGGGGGAAGACGAGAAAGACCGGGACGAGGTAGAGCCAGAGGAGGCGGGCGGCGCCGCCGAAATACGCGATGACGGCGGCCGCCGTGAGGTGAAGGGCGATGGCCCCGAGGCGCTCGGCGCGGATGCGGCGCTGAAGCTCGGGCGGGTAGCCGGCGGTTTCCCTCTTGGCGGCGCGGAAGTAGATGGGGAAGAGCGCGGGCGTCGCGTACAGAAGCTTCAGCCAGCGCGCGTTCCTCTTGGGCGAGAGATACGCCCTCTTGGGATCATCCACCGAGGAGCCGAGCTCGAGGTGGTGGTCGAGGTGCCAGCGCGTGAACTGCGAGGGAGAGATGCCGGACGGGAGCGCGTAAGCCAGCCCCAGCAGGCGGTAGCCGCGGGCCGCTTCGCCCACGAAGACCGTCTTGTGCACGACCTCGTGCAGCAGCACCGTGCCGTCGAACACGATGAAGCCGAGCACGAGCGCCGCCGGGATGCGCACCCAGAGCGACTCGAACCGCCACGCGCAGGAAAACGCCGCGGAGAAGAGGAGCAGCTGCCGCACGGCCACCGCGAAGTGTCGCGCGGGGTGCTTGGTGTGCAGCTCCTTGAGCCGTTCGTGCGGGATCGAAGCCGCCAGACGCTTCTTGAGATCCCCGATGGAGCGGCTGTAGTGACCCGATTTCATCGCCTAAGCTTCCGTGGCCTTTTCGAGAGACTGCCCTGAAATCCAGGGCCGAACCGACGAGATGACCGCGGCCATTCTAACGGAATCGGCCCCGGTCGGATTCCACGAAGGCGGCGTCCGTCCGGGGCCCGCCCAGCTCCTCGGCGATCAGGTAGAGGGGCCGCCCCTTCACCTCGTCGTAGATGCGCCCGAGGTACTCGCCCAGGACCCCGATCAGCATCAGCTGCACCCCGCCGAGCAGGAGGATCCAGCCCATCAGCGTCGTCCAGCCCCGCTCGTTGATCCCGAGCAGCTTGAGGGCGATCACGACCAGGATGTAGAAGAACGCGAACGAGGACACCGCGAAGCCGAGCCACGTGGCGAGCTGGAGGGGCACGTGGCTGAACGAGGTGATGGCGTCCAGGGCGAAACGGAGCATCTTGCGCAAGGGGAACTTCGTCTCGCCGTGCGCACGCGAGGGGCGCACGTACGGCACGCCGACCTGCGGGAAGCCCACCCAGGCCGTCATCCCGCGGATGAAGCGATGCCGCTCGCGCAGGCGCCGGAATGCGGCCACCGCGCGCGGCCCCATCAGCCGGTAGTCGCCCACGTCGATCGGGATATCCACGTTCGTCCAGCGCCTCATGAGGCGATAGAACACGTGAGCCGTCGCCTTCTTGAAGGCCGTTTCGCCTTCGCGCGCCGTGCGCACCGCGTAGACCACCTCGTACCCCTGCGCGCTCTGATCCAGCATCGCCAGCAGCAGCTCGGGGGGGTCCTGCAGGTCGGCGTCCATCACGGCCACGTGTGTCCCGAAGGCCCGGTCGACGCCGGCGGTCAAGGCCATCTGGTGCCCGAAGTTCCGCGACAGGCGGATCAGCCGCAGGCGAGGATCGCTCTGCGCGAAATCGCGCAGCGTTTCATAGGAGCCGTCCGAGCTGCCGTCGTCCACGAAGAGCACTTCCCAGCTCCGGCCGCTGGCGTCCAGCGTGGCGACGAGCCGCTTCCTGAGCTCCGACAGGTTCTGCGCCTCGTTGAAGATCGGCACGACGACCGACAGCTGCGGTGAGCTCATCGGCGGGGATTCTGCTCCGTCCGGCGGAAGACGACGAGCGTCTGGTCGCCGAGCGGGCTGCTGGCGTTCGGCGGCAGCCAGGGAACGCGCGTTGTGAGATACGTCAGGAGCTCTCGGGGCGTGGGATGCAGCGGCGCTGTCGAGAGATGCGGGAGCCACCAGACCCGGAGCGGCAGCTCGTCGCGTGAATACCCATCGCCAAGCGCCTCGGCGATGCCGTCCGCCTTCTCGGGATCGGTGAAGACATAGGCGGGGCGGCGCCCGGCCGTGGGCGCGACCCAGTCGACCGGAAGGTGGCGGAAGTACCAGCTCAGCGGCCACGTGGGCTCGCCGACGACCGCGGCCAGCGGATCCTCGGGCGCCTGCGTGAGCGCCGTGGCCAGCACCTCGTCGATGGGTCCGCGCAGTTCGGGGGCCGTCTGCACGTAGATGACGGATTCCACGTGGTTGTCGCCGTGCGTCAGCACCGGATGCGAGAAGGAAAGAGAGAGCGCGGAGACGATCGAGGCCGCGGCGAGCGCCGTGCCGAAAACGAAGCCCAGAACGCGGGTGAGACGCGGCGTGGGCGTAGACCCGATGGCGCCGGCCTTGAACGACGCGAAAACGGCGCTCGCCAGCCGCGTCCAGAAGAGCCCCGCGAGCGCCACGAAGGGGAGGAGCTGATGCACGATGAGCCAGGGTGTCTTCTCCCCCAGATAGGCGTACATCACCAGCGACGACACGCCCCAGGCGCCGAGAAACCGCTCGGCCGCGTTCCCGGAGCGGCAGAACAGCAGGCCGCCCAGTAACGTCGCGCCCGCGAAGGGGAGGAGACCCTTGGCGAGAGTGACCCAGGCGGCCTCCCGCGGCCAGAACGAGAGCGCGACGTACAGGGCGGCGCACGAAAACGTTCCGGCCGAAAGGATCGCGTCGACGAAGTCGAGCGCGCGCCGGCGCCGCAGCGCGTAGGCCAGCGCGGGAAGAAGAATTGCGAATTCGTACTGCGCGAGCCGCGGCAGGTAGTACCACTTCGGCCCGCCCACGCGTTCGGCCTTGTGCTGTCCCCACCAGTAGCTGATCGCCTCACGCGCGGGGTTTCCCGAATCGGGGTGCACGAGGAGGAGCGTGTACAGAAGCTCCGAGACGATGAAGAAGAGGAGGAACGCGCCGGCGAGCGCGAACGCGTGCGTCTCGAGGAAGACGACGAGCGCGCGAAAGCGGCGGCGCGCCTGGAGCTTCTCTCCCGGCGGTAGGGCCACGGCCAGGAGCGTGGGGACCATCAGCGCGAGCAGGACGTAGAAATTCTCCTTGGCCGCGAAGGCCACGGCGGAAGAAAGCGCGCACAGGATCAGAGAAAAGAGCCGCCCGCCGCGCCACCAGGCGTCGAAGAAGAGGAACACCCCCGCCGTCCCGAGCAGGCTCCACACGTCCTCGCGGCAGAAGCGCGTGTAGTAGAGGAGATTCGGCGAGAGCGAAAGGAGCGCCCCCGATGCCAGCGCGGCGCCTTCACCGAAGCGGCGCCTCAGCAGGAGCGCGAGGGCCACGAGCGCCGTTCCGCCGAGGGCCGCGGGGAGGCGGGCGGTGAAGTCCGAGTCCCCGAGCAGCCGGAAGGCGCTCGCCACCATCGCGTACTGCACGGGGCCGTGGTAGATCGGGTCGTAGCGGTAGTCCCCCTCGAAGGCCAGGTGCATCGAGAACCAGCCGTGGATCGACTCGTCGTGGTGAAAGATGCGCGCGTCGAGGTGATGGAGGCGCAGCGAAAGCGTGAGCAGGAATAGGAACGCCCACGCCCAGCGGAGAGGAGGCCGCATCGGCAGGGTGCCCCTTTTCACGGTCGCAATTTCCATCTCCGCGCCGCCCGTGTCCGCGCGCACGGCGACGGCGTGGGCCGTGTCCATCAGCGCGCCCTCGGCAGCGGACCGACGAGCACCGGATCAGCCGGGTCCACGCCGTAGCCGAGGAGCAGCAGGCGCCTCTCCTCCGCGGTGAACCCTCCCGAGGTCAGCGCGGCCACGTCTCGTTCGCGCACGGCGATCGCCTCCGGCGAGCGCCTCCGCTGGCGCAGGTGCCACGGCCACCCCACGATCGTCGGGCAGCCGGTACGCATCGTCGTCTGCAGGTTCGGGGAGTACGGGCTTCCCGGCGGATCGACGATCGTCGGCAGTCCGGGCCGGCCGTTCAGAGCATGCATCCGGCGTTCGCCGGCGGGATCGTACGCGGCCACGTAGGCAAATCCGTCCAGGGCGGGGCGCGGGCCGGGGACCCAGCGCGTCCTGAGCACTGAAATGATGTGCGCGCCCCCGGCCCCGACGCAGACGAGCGTCAGGCCCGCGGCGAGCCCCAGCGCCAGCCCCAGCGGCAGACGCGGCGCGAGGCCGCGCGCGCGCGCGCGCTCGATGAGGGCGGGGACGAAGGCTCCCGCGGCCAGACCCAGCAACAGGCGCGCCTGCAGCCCGAACTTGAAGAGCGTGTTCATGCGGTCGGCCACCACGAAGAGCTCGGCGAAGGCCAGCAGGCCGAGGCCGCACAGCCCCAGGAGCCAGGCCGTGCGAAGCGCGGATTCCCTTGGGGCGCCGATGACGATCCACGCGACGGCCAAGAGAAGAAGCGGCAGCCCGAAGAGCTCGCGGTAGGCCAGCGGGGACGCGTGCGTCTCTCGAAAAAAGCCGAACGCGACGGGTGCGCTCCGCACGTGCAGCAGCGTCGGCCCCGCGGCGGCGAGAGCGGCCGCACCGGCCAGGAGAAACGGCTCGACGCGGGACGCCAGGGAGGGTGCGTCCGCGTCGCGTCGCGGCGGCAGGGCGAACAGGAGCAGCACCGCCGCGAGCGGTGTCTCCCACGGGTTCGTCAGGTGCACCGCGGCGGCGAGGAGGCCCAGCAGCAGCGCGCCGCACCGGTCGGAGCGGCCGCCCGGAACGGGCCTATCACGCATCCGCAGCACCGCGAGCAGTAGCAGCGCCGAGAACGGAGCCCACGAGAGGAAGTGGGCGTGCAGGTCGGCGAAAAGAGCGGTGAAGAGCGGGAACTCGTCGATGCCGTCCGGGATCACGCGGGACGCGGCCCAGAAGCCGCCGAAGCCGAAGGGGTCCGCGCGAAACCCCGCATTGAAGAGCGGGGCGAGCGTGCCGGAGAGGAGCGTGAGGACCAGCGCCGCCGCCC
>JBDSFL010000204.1:0-8503 GCA_039919545.1 Thermoanaerobaculia bacterium
GCGACGTGGCGATGACGGGTGAGATCACTCTGCGCGGCGAGGTCCTGCCCATCGGAGGCGTCAAGGAGAAGGTGCTGGCGGCGCGTCGCGCGGGCATCAAGACCGTCATCCTGCCGCGTCAGAATTCCCGCGACCTGCCCGATATTCCGGAAGAGCTGCGCCGCGACGTGACCTTCGTGCTCGCCCATCGTGTCGACGAGGTGCTGGACGCGGCCATGTCTCCGGCCGTCGTCTCCGTTCCCACCGCCGCCCGCCCCGCGCGGCGGCTGCGCCCGGAAACCCGGAAGTCGCTCAGGAAGAGGAAAGTCGCTTGAAGTCGCTCCCTCCCGAGGGGGAGCTCGTCGCCCGGCTTCAGGCGCTCTTCGCCACGCGCCGCCGCGACGTGATCCTCGGAATCGGCGACGACGCCGCCGTCGTGAACCCCGGCGGGCCGCTCGTGCTCACGACCGACCTCCTCATCGAGGACCAGGACTTTCGCCGCGATGCCGACCCCGGACGGCTCGGGAGGAAGACTCTCGCGGTGAATCTCTCCGACCTCGCCGCGATGGGAGCCACGCCGCTCTACGCGCTCCTCTCGCTGGGGCTCCCCCGCAACGCGAAACCCGAGTGGTTCGAGGCCTTCGTGACCGGCCTCGATGATTCGGCGCGCGAGTCGGGTGTGGCCGTCGTGGGCGGCGATCTCTCGGCCTCGGGCGTCCTGGTCGCGTCACTCACGCTCGCCGGCCGCGCTCCCGCGCGCGGCGTGCTCACGCGCTCGGGCGCCGCCGCCGGCGACACGCTCTTCATCTCCGGAACGCTAGGCGCGGCGGCGGCCGGGCTGGCGCTTCTGGAGGCCGGCTTCCGGCTCACGTCCGATGGGGTCGCGCGCGGCCCGAGCAAGCGCGCCGTGGCGTCGGCGCATGCCGACGAGGTCTCGCGGCTCATTCGCCATCAGGTGGATCCGCGCGCCATGGTCGACCTGGGGAGGGCGCTGGCCGACCTACGGATCGCCTCGGCCGCGCTCGACGTGTCGGACGGCCTCGCCCGCGACCTGCACCGCCTCTGCCGGGCGTCGGGCGTGGGGGCGACCATCGAGCTCGACGCGCTGCCCATCGACTCGGCCATCCTCGGGCTGCGGAAGCTGGTGACGATCGATCCACGCGAGGCCGCGCTCTTCGGCGGCGAAGATTTCGGCCTCTTGTTCACGGTCCCGAAGCGCCGGCTCGCGGCCGCCGAGAGGCTGACGCGTCGCTTCGCCCTGCGGAAGATCGGAACGATCAACGGCTCGCGGCGCGTGCTGCTCGCCACGAAGGGATCCTTGTCGCCTCTGCCCGACGCCGGTTTCGATCACTTCGGAACCGACTGACACCAGGGATGTCGATCCGAGAGGTCGTTCCGCCATCCGCTCCACCGTCCGACGCTCCGCCGGACGCTCGGCCTGAAGCTCCGTCCCCGTCGTCGGAAGCGGCTCTTTCCCCGAACCAGCTGCGGCTCCGCCGCTTCCGTGAAAAGTTTCTTCACATGGTCGGCCGCGACGACCCCCCCGAGATCGTGGCCGCCTCGTTCGCCCTCGGGGTGGCCATCTCGTTCACGCCCCTGATCGGGCTCCACTGGGTCATCGCGCTCGTGCTCGCCCTGATCCTGAAGCTGAACAAGTTCGACGTCCTGCTCGGCACGCTGGTGGTGAACCCGCTCACGCTGCCTCCGGTCGCGTGGGTCGCCATCCATCTCGGCCGATTCTTGCTCCGGGCGCGGCGTGAGGCCATCACGCACCTCCCCTGGACGGAGTTCTTCCACCGCTCCTTCTGGGTTCAGGCCGGGCCACGCATGAAGGTGATCGGCATCCAGTGGGCCGTGGGCATGTTCACGCTGTCCTTCATAGCAGGAGCGCTCACGTACGTGTTCTTCGTGCGCATCCTGCGCATGCGGCGCGAACGCGAGCGGGCCGCGTGCGCCCGCGCCACCTCTTCCGGATCCTGAATCAGTCGGCGAAGATCCCGAGCGCGGCGCGCAGGCGGAGATCCGTGGGGCGCGCTCCGAAACGCGCGACGATCGTCGGAACCGTGAGCGAGCGCCGGCTGCGGAGCTCCGGGTGACGATCGAGAAGCTCGAGGTATTGCGCGCCGACCTGCGCATCCTGGGGATGGCTGCGCACGGCGCGCTGCAGCTCGCCGGCCGCGCCCAGGATCTTCCCCGCCGCCTCGTAGCGACGCGCGAGGAACTGGCGCGCGTCGAGGTTGTCGGAATCGTTCACGAGCGCCCAGCGAGCCTCGTTCCAGGAGTCATTCTCGCGCTCGAGATGAGATAGGACACGCGCGTGGGCCAGCCGGGCCCGAGCGGCTCCGGAGCCCGCCTTCACCGCACGCGCCCACTCGATCTCGGCCTCCTCGTAGCAGTCCCCCTCCTCGAGAAACGAGGCGAAGTGGTACGCGAGCGGATACGACTGCGGAAACTCCTTGATTCCTGCCCGGAAGGCCTGCTCGGCTTCGGCGCGCGCCCCGGAAGTCTCCAGCGTCTTGGCCAGCCCCCAACGGCCGTTCTCGTAGTGCGGGAAGATCTCGACGGCACGCCGGTATGCCGCGACGGCCTCCGGAAGGCGCTCGTCGTCCCACTCCAGCTTTCCGAGCAGCGCCCAGGCGTCGTAGTAGCGCGGGAAAATCTCCACCGCCTGCCGCACGTGAGCCTTCGGGACGTCCTTCACCTTGCGCCGGATCGCGTCGTACGCGTAGTTGTAGTGGGCCTTGGCCGAGCTCGGCACCTTCACGATCATGTCGGCATAGAGCGCGGAATCGTTCTCGAACACGCGGTTGCGAGACCACGTGGCCCCGATCGAGAGAAGGACGAGCGCGACGACCGCCGTCTCGCGCCAGGGCCACGCCGCGGGGCGTGGGACCGCGCGCGGGCCGCCCACCGCGAGCCCCACGGCCACGCAGAGGAGGCCTGCCGACGGGAGGTACATCAGGCGCTCGGCATAGATGGTCCCGATCGGGAAGACGAAGTTGGCGGTGGGCAGGAAGGTGCCGATGAAGAGGGCGGCGCCGAACGCGGCGAGCGACCGGCGGCGGGCGAAGAGCAAGGTGGCCAGCGCGGCGGCGGCAAGGGCCGTGAGGGCGAGCAGCGAGCGAACCTGTGTGATGCGCGTATCGAGCGGCAGCGCGTAGGCCGAATGGTCCGCGGAGAGCCCGACGGGCACGAACGTCTTCCACACGTAACGCCACAGCAGGATCGCCGCGTTGCCGATCCGGACCGCGGGAGAGACGACCACCAACGGGTTCTCGAGGTCGAACACCCCCGCGTCTTTCGACATCAAGAACCCGTTCAACACCAGCCGCCTGACGCCGAAGAGGACGACGACGGGCACCAGATAGCCGGCCAGCGCCGCGCCCCGCTCGCGCAGGAGCCGCCGCACGCGCGTCGCGATCGGCTCCGGCTCGCCGCGTACGAGCTCGCCCAGGCCGATGAGAGCCGGCACCACGATCGCGTTCTCCTTCACGAATACGGCCGCCAGGAATGCCGCGAGCGAGCCCAGGTAGAAACGCCGCACGAGCCGCTCCCCCGCGGTCGCGTCCAGGAACCACCGGGCCGAGGCGAAGACGAGCAGGGCCGCCAGCACCTCGGCCCTTCCCACGAGCCCCGTCACCGCCTCCACATGGATGGTCAGTACCGCGAACAGCGAGCTCACTGCCAGCACCGGAGCGGCCCGAAAACCCAGCCCGAGCAGCCACGAGGCGAGCAGCAGCGTCGTCCCGGCGTGCAGCGCGACATTGACGAGATGGAAGAAGAACGTTCGGTTCCCCGTGGTCCAGCGCTGCACCGCGTAGGTGACCAGGACCAGCGGCCGATAGGCCGTGCCGCTGGCCATCGGCCCGCCGAAGTAATGCGTGGTGAAGATCTCGCCCAAGCGGCTCGGGGACGAAAGGCGCGCGTTGTCCCGGATGATCAGCTTGTCGTCATACGTGAATTCGCCGGTCAGTCCGTTCAGGTACGGCAGAACCGAAAGGAAAGCCAGCAGAACGAGCGCGCCACGGGAAAGGCGTGTCGGTATCCCGGGCGACGGCGCGGCACTCGTCAAGAGCCGGGGATTATAGGGACCGGCGTCTCACGGGATCGAGGCGGTCCACCAGGGCGTCCCCGAGCAGGTTCGTGCCGAGGACCACGAGCAGGATCGCCAGCGCCGGCGCCATCACCACGTGGGGCGCGTCGAGGATGTGCGTGCGACCCCCCGCGAGCATCGCTCCCCAGGACGGCGCCGGAGGCGGCACCCCGAGCCCCAGGAACGACAGGGCCGATTCGGCGAGGATCGCGCCTGCGAGATGAAGCGTCGCCTGGACGGCGAGCGGCGGCGCGACGTTGGGCAGGAGATGCCTCAGCAGGATGCGCCAGGACGTCGCTCCCTGAGACCGCGCGGCGGAGACGAAATCGAGCGAGCCCACCCGCCGGGCCTCCGAGCGCGCGAGCCGCGCATAGGGCACCCAGCCGACGGCCGAGAGCGCGAGCACGGTGTTCAAGGCGGAGGGCCCGAGCACGGCGGCCAGAGCGACCGCGAGCAGCAGGCCGGGAAAAGCCAGCACGAGATCGACGAGCCGGCCGACGGAAGCGTCGAGAAACCCGCCCCGCTCTCCGGCGAGGAGCCCCAGCAGCGAGCCGAAGATCGCGGAGAGGAGCACGGCGGCTCCCGCGACGCCGAGCGAGATGGTGGCTCCGTGGAACAGCCGCTGCAGCACGTCGCGCCCCAGCTCGTCCGTTCCCAGCGGGGGGGCGGTGGAGGGACTCGCCAGGCGATTCGTGAGGTCGATCCGGGTGGCCGCGTCGGTGCCGAGAAAAGGCGACACGACCGCGGCCCCCAGCGCCACGAAGAGAACCACGGCGGCGATGCGCGCCGGAATCGGCAGCTGGCGAAAGAGTTTCACGAACGTGCTCCCCGTGCGGCCGCGCGCGGGTCGAGGCGCACCGCGATGGCGTCCACCGAGGCGTTCACGACGACGTAGACGAACGCGATGAAGAGCACGCACCCCTGCACCGTCGGATAGTCACGCCGCTGGATCGACTGAACGAGGAGCCGCCCCACTCCGGGCCACGAGAAGATCGTCTCGGTCACGACGGCGCCCGTGAGCAGCGAGCCGAACTGGAGGCCGGCCACGACGAGCACCGGCGGGAGCGCGTTGCGGAATGCGTGCCGGATGAGCGCGCTCCACACCGTCTCGCCGCGCGCGCGGGCCGCCAGCATGTAAGGCTTGTTCAGCTCCTCGGCCACCGAGGCCCGCACCATGCGCGAGAGCAGGGCGGCGAGGGCCAGACCCATCGTGACCGCCGGGAGGATCAACGAGCCGGGAGCGTCCCGCCCCGACACGGGGAGCAGTCCGAGAGAGATCGAGAAGAAGAGGACGAGGAGAGGACCCGACACGTAGTTCGGTGTCGACACGCCGATGAGCGAGAGAGCCCGCAGGAGCTGGTCGATCGGCCTGTCCTTCCACAGAGCGCCCATCAGCCCCGCGGGGATCGAGACGATGAGGGCCGCCGCGAAGGCGGCGAGCGCCAGCGAAGCCGTGGCGGGAAGCGAGCGCAGGATCTCTCCCGTCACGGGCTTCCTGGTGAGGATCGACTTGCCGAGGTCGGCATGGGCCAGGCCCTTCAGCCAGTGGGCGTACTGAACGTGGAGCGGACGGTCGAGCCCCAGCTCCTTGCGCAAGGAGGTCACGTCGGCGGGGGACGCCCCTTCGCCGAGCATCGCGGCGACCGGGTCACCCGGAATGAGATGGATGAGGAAGAAGACGACCGTGGCCGCACCGAGCAGCAGGAGCGGGACTCCCAGGATCCGGCGTAAGACGGGCACGGCCGAGTCTAACCAGTCCGGCAGCGAACCGCTCTCCCGGCTCGGCGCCCCTCAGAGGCCAAATTTCTTCATCTCGTAGAGCAGCGATTGGCGGGACATTCCGAGCCTCTTGGCCGCATGAGTGCGGTTGCCGTGACTGAACACGAGAGCGTCCTCGATGAGCCTGCGGCGCGCGTCGTCCACGCCCTGCTTGTAGTTGATGGGCGCGTCACTCGCCTCCTCCTCAGGCCGGTTCTTCAGAAAAGGAAAATGAGCGATCTCGATGCGGTGCGCCGGGTGCGCGAGTACCTGCGCGGTCTCCAGCGCGGAGAGCAGCTCGCGCACGTTTCCCGGCCACGCATGCTCCATGAGCAGCCTGCGCGCCTCCGGAGCCAGCGTGCCACGATCGCCGAGCGCCCCCGCGATCAGGGCCTCGAGATCGCGGGGTCGTGCCCGCAGCGGCGGCAGCACGGCCTCGAATCCCTTCAGCCGCTGCAGCAGATCGAAACGAAACGTCCCCTCGCCCACCATCGTCGCCAGGTCGCGATGCGTGGCGGCCACGACCCTCAGGTCCACGCGCCGGACGCGGTTCTCGCCGACGCGCGAGACCTCGCGTTCCTGAAGAACCCGCAGCAGCTTGGCCTGGGAGGCCAGAGGAAGGTCGCCGATCTCGTCGAGGAACAGGGTTCCTCCCGAGGATTCCTCGATGAGGCCGACACGGTCGCGCTCGGCGCCGGTGAAGGAGCCGCGCGTGTGGCCGAAGAGCTCGGACTCCACGAGCGACCCGGAAAGCGCGGCGACGTTGAGCGGCACGAAGCGCCCGCGCCGGCCGGACAGGCGATGCACCTCGCGCGCGATCAGCTCCTTGCCCGTCCCGCTCTCGCCCAGGATGAGGACCGGAAGGGCGGTCCGCGCGATGCGCGCGATCAGCGCCAGCAGCTTCCTCACGGCGGGATCCTCAGCCACGAAGCCGTGCCCGGGCAGCGCGGGGGAGAGAATCGCAAACGAGCCGGACGTCCTCGGTCGCGCCTCGCGGAAGCGCGTCGCCGCTCCGGCCAGACCCGCACGTGCAGCGGCCCGCGATCCGAGCTCGAAGAGGAAATCCGACGACGGTCCCTCGAAGGCCGCGGGGAAACGGCCGAGCCATTCCAAGAGCCGCCAGGCGACATCCGAGGCTCCGGCTCCACGTGTCAGGCGAGCCTCCAGCTCGCGGCGCGCTTCGAGAGGGAGCGTGCCTCCCGCCAGGAGCAGCGCCTCGGCGCGGAGAAGGATCGCTTCTTCGCCCGGCAGAGCGAAAGGCTCGACGGCGGGCTCGCCGACGCTCCCGGCGTCGAGCGAAGCCGAGGCCACGAGCCGCAACCGGAGCGGCTCGTTCATCATCCGGTTGTCCGGGAGCCGTCCCGCCGTCGCGAGCCGCTCCAGCGCTTCCAGCGGGGAGCCGGCCTGCAGGAGGCGCGCCCCCTCGAGCACGAGGCTCTCGCGCCGGGCCGCATGGGAGGGGAACCTCTCGCTCAAAGGTTCGCTCTGCCGGTACCACTCCGCCGCCCCCGCCAGATCGCCCTCCAGGAGCGCGAGTCTCTGGAGCGACGGAAGTGCAAATAGCATCTGGTACTCGCGCCCCGCTGCACGGTCGTGCGAGAGCACCCGGGTGAGATCGGCTCGCGCCGCGCCGAAATCGCCCGTGAGCATCGCCACCTCCGCCCGGTTCCCGAGCGTGGACACGTAGCGATCCTCATTTCCCTCGGATGCAAAGAGCGCGAGGGCGGTCTCCATCTCCTCGAGCGCCTCGGCAAATCGTCCCGCGTGCATCGCCACGACGCCGAGGTCCACCGCCGAGTCACCCCGCGCGCGGTCGGTGCGCGCTTCCTGCCGCGCGCGCCGGAAGTAGGCGACGGCCTCTTCCGTGTGCCCCAGGTCGGAGGCGAGGCAGCCCGCGGTGGAAGCCGCCTCCCAGGCGAGCTCAGGGGAATCGAGCGCGTCGAGCAGGCGCGAGACCCCCTTCAGCGCGGCGGCTGCCGCGGCATAGTCATGGCGGCGTTCATTCCATTCGGCCGAGAGCAGCGCGCGCCGCAGCGCCTCCGGCGCGTCGAAGCTCCCGACGGGCTCGGCCGCGAGCGCGGCGAGCAGCGTGCCGGCCTCGTCGTTGCGCTGGGCCTGTAGCAGCACGCGGGTACGGGCCAAGATCTCGGCTCTCGACGGAGCGTCGCCGAGCGGGACCAGTGCGAGCGCGCCGTCCACGGCGCCGAGCCGGACGAGACGGCAAGCGGCCGAGAGGCGGTCGTCGAGCGTTCCATCTGGATCCGACGACACCAGGCGCGCCGCCGCACGTTCGATTTCCTGGTTCGTCCCGGAAGCGCTGTAGATGAGGAATTCCTCGAGCGGCGGACAGAGCCGCAGCGTGGACGACACGCTTTCGCGCCGCAAGAGCGCGAGCACCGCCGCTCGATCGCCCGTGGCCTTGAGCGCCGCCAGAAGCTCGCGTCCGGCCACGACATCGCGTTCCTCGCCTCGGGCGAGCGCGGCAGGAGCCCAGCGCGCCGGCTCGAGCGCGAGCCGTTCGAGCCTCGACACGGCGTCCGTTCGCGCCGCGCGCGGAAGCTTGGCCGCGGCGTGAGCTCGATCCGACTCGCGAGTGAAGCGGTATCGCTCGTCCGGCGGCTCCCCTTCCGCCACGAGGCCGCCGCCGGCGAGAGCACGCGCGATCGACGCGAG